>CAZMEG010000199.1:6303-6545 GCA_964565205.1 uncultured Cytophagia bacterium | reverse complement strand
CTATGGAATTCCCTCCATAATTATGGGACATTAACCTCATTTTTTCTGTTTTTCACTCTTAAAAATATTTCAATGATTCAATCATAATTATTAAAAAAACAAAGTGATAGACTTCAATCGGGGATATATATCTCAAACGGCATAATGTTTGTTAAGATACCTGAAAGTAAAATTCAGTAAAAATTTATTATCACTGGAAAAATATTGCCAAAACTGGTTCTGATGGAAGAAGAGATTTTAAC
>CAZMEG010000199.1:0-6293 GCA_964565205.1 uncultured Cytophagia bacterium | reverse complement strand
AAATTTTTGAAATTAAGTAAACCCACTCTCATAAAATTAATTCATGAAAGGGAGGATTTCCCTGCCATAAAAATTGGAGGGCAATGGAGATTTCTTAAAGGTGAGTTAATTCAATGGCTTCAAAATAATAGTAATTGTAAAAAATCCGTTCAGCTTAATGGATAAAGAACACGCAGTCTTAACTCTGGAAAATTCGCTGAATAATTTTTTTGAAAAAATCTCCACGATTCAAAAACAATATCAAAAACTTTTGAGAAATTTACAAAAACAGGTAACCCATGAGACTTACAAAAATTTTATTGTAGAATCTATGGCAAATAACATTGCGAATGGCATTCGTAACCCACTGGGGGGGATAGCCAATTTTGTCCATTTACTTGCGGAAAATGTAGATACAGGGGAATCTGAAAAAATCGCAAGAATTTATGAAGGCATTCACAGGATCGACAAAATAGTAGAAAATTTAATCTTGTTTAGCCGTCCTCTTGTACCCAATTTTGTCCATTGTGATCTGGAAAATCTCTTACAAATTTCCGTTAAAAATATTCGCTGTAGCATTTCCCATCCAAAAGATTATGATTTTTTGTTGAAAACAAGCCATAAAAAAATATTCGGTCGAGTGGATCCGCATCTATTGCAGAAGGCGTTTCATCATATTTTACAAAATGCTGTGGAATCTATGCCAGAAGGTGGCATGATTAAGATAAGTTTACAATATCGTCCCGAAAAAGATCAGGTTAAAATTCAGTTTAAAGATAAAGGAACCGGACTAATTGAAAACGATCGAACCAGACCATTTGAACCATTTTATACGACAAAATCTTATGGAATGGGATTAGGTCTATCAATCTCTCGATTAATTGTTGAAAAACATGGCGGCAAGGTCTGGATTTCACCCAATAAACTCACCGGCATTACCGTTACAATCACTTTACCTGGAGAAGGAGCTTATGGTAAAATCGAATCATAGCAGAAGGATTCTGGTAGTAGATGATGACCCTTTAATCGGCTTGTCTTTAAAAGAAGCCCTGAGTCGCTGGAAATTTGATGTAACTCTAACCTACCGGGGCGAACAGGCCCTGGGAGCTTTGTCTGAATGTGGATTTGATGTGGTGCTAACAGATATTCGGATGCCTGAAATAACCGGTCTGGAACTGCTGGAAAAAATAAAAGCCATGTCCCCCTCTACGGCTGTGATTTTAATTACTGCCTACGGGAATGTGGATCAGGCGGTAGAGGCCATTAAGTCTGGTGCGGATGATTACATCACCAAGCCGTTTTCCCTGGAAAAAATACGGCAATGCGTTACAAGAATTTTGCAGGAAAAAGAAAATAACAGAATAAATTTCAATCCTGATCGACTACCTTCTCAATCTCAGGATTTTCAAACACAATTCATTGGACAAAATCCCAAAATTGTAGAATTACTTAAATCTCTGGAAATTGCTTATAAAAGTGATGCTCCGGTCTTCATTCAGGGCGAAAGCGGTACGGGTAAAGAATTAATAGCCTCGGCTATTCACCATCATAGTGATCGCTTGCATAGACCCTATTTAAAAATTAACTGCGCCGCCTTGCCGGAAACCCTTATTGAAAGTCAACTATTTGGTCATGAAAAAGGCGCTTTTACGGGGGCCATACGAACTTTTAAAGGCGTCTTTGAAGAAGCGGATGGCGGTACTTTGTTACTGGATGAAATCACTGAAATGCCAACCCATTTGCAAGCAAAATTTTTACGCGTCTTGCAAGAAGGCGAATTCCAGAGATTGGGCAGCACACGTTCCATTAAGACGAATGTACGAATCATTTGTACATCCAATCGTGATGTGGATCAGGCCATCAGCGAGGGAAGTTTTAGAGAAGATTTATTTTTTCGCCTGGATGTCATTTCAGTAAAAATTCCCCCACTACGAGAGCGCAAAGATGATATTCCTTTGCTTTGTAATTATTTCATTAAAAAGTATAACATCAAATATAAAAAAGAGGTTTTAGGCCTGGAGCAACCGGTGCTCAATATGTTTATGAATTATGACTGGCCTGGTAATGTGCGAGAGCTGGAAAATGTCATCCAGCGCGGGGTTTTAAAATGTCCAGACCGTGCAAAAATTAATATCCCTATGGTACGTTTGCGTCATTGTTCGGAGCGAATCTCCTGCACACCAAAAACCATTTTCGACTATGACATGAGCTTGAAAGAAATGGAAAAGACTTTAATTCAGGAGACGCTGAAAAGACATAATTATCACAAGACAAAGACAGCACAGATTTTAGGCATCACTTTAAAAACGCTTACAAGTAAAATGCGACTCCATGGTCTGGAGTGAGCTAATTATAGAAGCCTACCAAAAAATTTGTTGAAAATATCGGTAATTTCTTTCAATTCAGGTAAATTTTACGAGTTTAAAAACGGACATAAAAAATCAAAATATTTATTTTTAACTTTCATAAAATTAATGAATTATAAACAAGAAAAATAGATTCAAAATCCATGGCATATGACTTGCAAATTTGCCCTTAAAAAGGAGTTTGAAGATGCAAATCATAAAATTGAATCACACTCTTATTCCGCTTTTGAAAAAAAGCCTGGAAGCCTACTCGATCCGACAACAGGCCATTGCTGAAAATATGGCTAATCTGGATACCCCAAATTATAAACCGGTAAAAATAACTTTTGAAGAAAATTTGCAGGCCATTTTAAACAATAAAAATCTGGCAGGCAAAAAGACACATCCGCGACATTTAAATATTGGCAAAAGTTTAGTTGATGTAATTTCCGCAAAGGAGCAGCCGGTCGAGGTTAATTTAGAAGAAGAGATGGCCGAATTGGCAAAAAATCAAATTCGTTTTGAATTCGCCGCCCGTATGTTACAGAGGTCCTACGAAGCCATCCGGGCAAGCATATTAGGACGTGCCAGGTAAATTAAGGAGATAAAAATGGAAATAGGTGATTTATTTAAGACAATGCAAATAAGTGCCTTAGCCCTGCAAGCAGAAAAGGCCCATCTGGCAGTTACCGCAGAAAACATTGCCAATGCCAATACCACTCGCACCGAAAATGGGACCCCATATAAACGCAAAGTTTTGGTTAAACGAGCTATCCAGCAACGTCCTCTTTTCTCCAATTTTTTAGATCGGGCTAACCTGTCGATGAGAACTTCTAATGCCAATCATATCCGACAGGCTACTTATGAAAAAAGTGACTTTTTATTTCGAGGTTTTGCAGATATTCAACTGGATATTGTTGAAAAGAACCAGACCAAGAAAATTTTTGATCCCAATCATCCGGATGCCGATGCCCAGGGATTTGTGGAGTATCCGGATATCAATGTGGTTAGCGAAATGCTGGAATTGATTACGGCCAGCAGATCGTATGAAGCGAACTTAACCGTCATGGAAGCGGCTAAAAATTTAGCCCGTCGATCTCTTGAAATTTAGGAGGTTGGTAAGATGAATGTAAAGCCTGTGGTTTTCCCCAGTATTGATGAATTTTCAGTAGAGTCGCAATCTCGTGTTACTAAAACAAAAAATTCCAGGCCGGATGTTCAACAGAACAATGTGCAGCCAGACTCTAAAGCGCATCAAATTAAATTTTATCGTCCGCACAAGGTACAGATAAAAACTTCAGCTCCACTGGGGCAAATTATAGATATAAAGGCGTAACAGAAACTTGAAGGAAGAATTATGGCTTCAATAAATCCCGTTCAATTTAACCAGACAAATTTATTGTCATCGGAAAAGAAAACCACCAGCAATGAGAAGAGTTTTTCCGAGACATTTAAGGAAATGATTAATCAGGCGGATAGCTTGCAGAAAAAATCGGCTAAGGCAGTAGAAAATTTTATTGCCGGTGGTGAAGAAAATCTCCATGAAGTCATGGCAGCCGTCGAAGAGGCTCAATTAAGCTTTCAATTGATAATGGAAATTCGCAACAAACTCCTGGAATCATATCAAGAATTAATGAGAATGCAAGTTTAAATTAGGTCTGGTAAGGAGAGCCTTTGAACAAACAACTAATGGAAAAAATACGTCAGGCAATTGACAAGTTAAGTCTCCAGAAGAAAATCGCATTGGCCGGTATTACGGCTGCGGCTCTGTTTGGCTTCATTCTCCTTCTGGTTTGGGCAAATCGGCCTGAATATGGTCTCCTGTATTCCAATCTGGACGAAGCCGATGCCGCAAAAATTGTAGACGACCTGAAGAGCAACAATATCTCATACAAATTAAAAGACGGTGGTAGAACCATTCTCGTACCTCAAAAAAATATTTACGAATTGCGTCTTAAATATGCCAGCCAAAAACTCATTTCCAGTGGGGCTGTGGGATATGAACTCTTCGATAAAAATAATTTAGGTCTCACGGACTTCATGCAAAAAGTTAATTTAAAGCGTGCTTTAGAAGGCGAATTGACCAAAACCATTAATCAAATTGAGGCTATCCAGCAATCGCGGGTTCATCTGGTCATTCCTGAGCCTCGCCTCTTTGAAGAGGAAGAGGCTAAAGCCACGGCTTCGGTTGTGGTGAAATTAAAGCCTAATACTTCGCTTACCACCAAACAAATTCTCGGTATAACCCATCTTGTTGCGGGAAGTGTGGAAGGCCTTACGCCAGAGAATGTAACCATTGTGGACACCTACGGAAATATCCTTACCAATATTACCGCCAGTGATGAAGGAGTTCAGTTGAGTAATACACAATTTGAACTCAAACAAAAGGTTGAAAAATATTTAGCTCAAAAAGCCCAGTCCATGTTAGAGCAAGTTCTGGGTAAAGGGAACGCCATCGTGAAAGTGTCTGCCACTTTAAATTTTAAGAAGATAAAAAGAAAATCGGAAATTTATGATCCCGACAATACCGTGGTACTCAGTGAAGAACGTAATCAGGAAAAATCCAGTAAACCAGACACGACTTTATACGAGAGGCAGAATGTAATTACCAATTATGAAATCAATAAAACCATCGAGGAATTTGAAGGAAGTGTTGGAGACATCGAACGATTATCCGTAGCAGTGTTTGTCAATTCAAGCAGTAATCAGGTTGTAACGGCCGGTAATTCCGGACAGAACAACGCTCAATTATCTGATCAAGAACTTAAAAAAATTGAAGAAATTGTGAAATCCGCTGTTGGATTCAATCCTGCCCGGAAAGATGAAATTGAAGTGCAACAGATACCTTTTGACCGCTCCTTCATTGACCAGGAAAGAAAAGCCATTGAAACCATTGAAAATCGAGAATTTATTCTGGAACTGGTGCGGACAGGGCTGGTCGTGGTGGCGGCTCTGGTGCTTTTATTTCTGAGTCGGTCCATTTTGAGGCGAATGGGAGTCTATCCGATTGTAGAAAGCCCTAAAGCTTTACCTGGAAGTGAAGAAAGTAAAAATTTATATATCGAACCGGAAGCAATTAAAGAAATTGATATACCCGATGACCTTTACGCTAAAAAATTATCGCCGGAGGCTGTGGCTCGATTAAAAACCAGAGAGAAAATTATGAAAGAAGTGACCGGTTATGCGGAAAATGAACCGGAGCAAACCATGCGTTTGTTACGCTACTGGTTAATTGAAGGATAATTATTAGGGGGTAATCCATGCAGTTAGATCCCAAAAAACTTACCGGTATTCAAAAAGTTGCTATTTTTCTTATTGCCATTGGGGTTAAAAATGCGGCGCCGATTTTGAATAAACTCAATGAAGATGAACTGGAATATGTAACCGTCGAAATTGCTAAAATGAAGAATTTACCTCCGGAAGTGGTAGACAAAGTTCTAATAGAATTTCATGAATTAATGCAGGCACAGCGCTATACTACACAGGGTGGGTTAGAATTTGCTCAGAATGTTCTCGAGGATGCTTTTGGACGAGAAAAGGCGCGAAATCTTTTAATGAAAGTTAAAGATGCCACCGAAATCACAGGCTTTAAGCTGCTGCAGGCCGTGAATCCCAATGAATTGCTCAATTTCTTGCAAAAAGAGCATCCTCAAACCATAGCCTTGATTCTGGCTAATATGAAAACCAGACAGGCTGCAGAAATCTTATCTGACTTACCACCGGAATTACAGGGAGAAGTCGCTTACAGACTGGCTACCATGGGAAAAACTTCACCAGAGCTTTTAAAAGAAATCGAGAGAGCTCTGACCACTCAAATGGAAAGTGTGTTTGGTGGACAATTATTTCGAAGTGGTGGGGTTAGAACCGTAGCTGAAATCTTAAATTCAGCCAGCCGCTCCACCGAAACCAATGTCCTTGAGTCTATTGTGCAAAAAGATGCGGAATTAGCCACCGAAATCAAAAAGTTAA
>CAZMEG010000198.1:0-6557 GCA_964565205.1 uncultured Cytophagia bacterium | reverse complement strand
TTTGTAAAGATATGGCTATTCAAATAACCTCACAACCAGGAGAAGCAACGGCATTAGCCAGAAAATGTGTTCATGAAAAAGTGGAGCTTGTCATTGCTATTGGCGGCGATGGTACCATCAATGAAGTCGGAACAGGACTGGTAGGCACAGACGTGGCATTAGCCATTATTCCAACTGGCTCTGGAAATGGTCTGGCTCGTAGTTTAAACATACCTACCAATTTACGGCAAGCCTGTGAACTCATCGAACAACAAATTGTAACTTATATTGATGTGGGGCAGGCCAATAATCGTTATTTTTTTCTTGTGTTTGGTCTGGGTTTTGATGCGGTTGTTGGGAAACGTTTTTCCGAATCATCTTTAAGGGGGCCTATTCCTTACTTTTACTACAGTTTTAAAGAATATTTTGAATACAGGCCTCCCAAAATGGAAATTGTGTTTAACGGGTATGCAAAAAAAATACAGCCTTTCGTTGTAGCCGTGGCCAATGGCAAACAATACGGCAATGGAGCCCTCATTGCCCCGGATGCCAAATTAAATGATGGCTTTTTTGATGTTTGCATTGTACATCGTCTCACAGTTTTTCAGGCTTTCACAGCCATCCCCAAACTTTTCAAAGGGAAAATACACGATTTTCACGAAGTTGAATTTCATAAAACTGATGCTTTACAAATCGTACGGGATGAACCTGGAATAATCAATATTGATGGAGAGCCGATTGAAGAGGGGGCTACAATTAATATAAAAATCCTTCCCAAAAAATTGAAAATTATCGCACCAGGCAATAATCCGGCACTGATTTAATGGATGCTATTGTTATTTTTGTAAAGTATCCCATACCTGGAAAAGTAAAAACTCGTCTTGGTCGGCAAATTGGCTTACAAAAGGCGGCAGACCTTTATTCCATATTTGTTTCCCTTACAATAAAATTGGCCGAATTCTGTAAGATTGATAGAATATTCATAGCTTTCGAACCTGCTGAGCGAAAAAAAGAGTTTATAAAATGGCTCCCGGCCATGCATCTCTTTCCACAACGAGGAGAAAATTTGGGAGAAAGATTAATTCATGCCATAAAAACTGTATTTGAAGAGGGTTTCACTAAAACTGTTATACTGGGTAGTGATAGTCCCACGTTGCCTTTTAATTATGTAAAAGAAGCATTCGATCTGCTAAATACCCATGACCTGGTGATTGGGCCCGCCAGAGATGGCGGGTATTATTTGATTGGGTTAAACAAACCTCAGCCCTCTTTATTTAAAAATATTCATTGGAGTACTTCCAGAGTTTTACACCAGACATTAGAAAAAGCCAAACAGTTGCATTTAAAATATTATCTTTTGCCTGAATGGTATGATGTAGATACAAAAGAAGATTTACTTCGCGCAACCAGGGATGACTCTTCAGGAGAAATAAAAGATTACCTACAAAAACACTGTCCAGAGGTTTTGCAAAATTATGAAACTGGCGGCTAACCTACCGACTTATCTACCTGATATTGGTTTTTTTAAGAAAATGCTTTTAGCCGATGTATTTGTTTTAGCTGACGATTATCAATATTCAAAACATCAACTCATAAATCGCACCCGGATTAAAACTGCCAGTGGGGTAAAATGGCTGACGGTTCCTGTACGCACCAAAGGACGCGGCAAACAACTGATTCTTTCGGTTGAAATCGATAAAACTCAACATTGGCAGAGAAAACACTGGAAAACTCTATTAGTGAATTACATTTATGCCCCCTTTTTTGAACCTTTTATGGATGCCTTCGAGTCTATTTACCGAAAAGAGTGGCACCGATTATTCCCCTTGAATTATGAAATCATCCAATTACTCCAGGAACTTTTAGAAATTAAAACGCCTCTCTGGTTAAGTTCGCAATTAAAGGTAACCGGGAGAGGTACGGAAAAGTTGCTCAACATTTTAAAAGAATTAAAGTGCGATACCTATCTTTGTCTGGAAGGAGAGGAAAAATTTATTGATCGACAACTTTTTAAAGAAAATGAAATAAATTTAATGGTAATTCCATTTAAAGAAAAAGCTTATCATCAACAATTTGGAACTTTTGTACCAGGACTTTCTATAATTGATCTTTTATTTAATGAAGGCAAGCAAAGTAAAGAAATCATTCTCAAAAGTTAACTCCATGAAAGTGGTTGTGTTAATTCCGGCTTTTAATGAAGAACGCTCCATAGAGAAAGTATTAAAAGAAATTCCTCGCAAACATGTATCTGAAGTTGTGGTTATTGATAATAATTCCACAGATCGTACCGCTGAGATTGCAAAACGAAATGGTGCCATTGTGCTTAAAGAGCCTAACCGGGGTTATGGAAGTGCTTGTTTGACCGGGATTAAATTTGCACAATCTCTTAATCCAGATGTGCTTGTGTTTCTGGACGCTGATTACAGTGATTTCCCTGAAGAAATGTCAAAACTTCTGGAAAAAATCTCCCAGGGATATGATATGGTCATCGGGTCTCGTATGCTGGGCAAGGCAGCACCGGGATCACTTTTACCACAGGCCCGCTGGGGTAATCGTCTGGCGGTCTTTTTAATCCGCTTATTTTTCGGTTATCGGTATACCGACCTGGGGCCTTTTCGAGCAATTCGCTGGCAAGCACTTCAAAAATTGCACATGCAAGATCGTAATTTTGGCTGGACGGTAGAAATGCAAATAAAAGCCGTAAAACTCGGATTAAAAATCACTGAGGTTTCGGTAGGTTATCGAAATCGTATTGGTACTTCAAAAATTACCGGTACCGTATCAGGTACTTTAAAAGCAGGTTATAAAATTTTATTTACTATATTTAAATATGCTTTGAAGTGAAGAATTTCTGGGGTAGGCCTTTTAACTCACTCTGACTCATACCATGCCAGGCAATGCGATTTCTCCCACTGGTTTTGGCCAGATAAAGGGCCTGGTCGGCACATTCCACCAGTTTATGAGGATGTCGTGCATCCTCCGGAAACACAGCAATGCCCAGAGAAATGGTCACCTTGCCTTCCGGCTGTGACTCTCCGTGTTCGAATCTGGTATTTTCAACCTTATTTCGTAGTTTATCAGCCACCTGTTTAGCTTGCTCTTTACTAATTTCAGGTAATATAATAACAAATTCCTCACCACCGTATCGGGCTAATATGTCAGCACTTCTCAGATTGTTGTCCAGAATCCTGGCGAGTTTTCTTAATAGCTTGTCTCCCTTTAAGTGACCATGCAAGTCATTGTAATTTTTGAAATGATCAATATCCAGCAAAATGAGAGCCAGGGAATGTTCATAACGTTTTGAGCGTTGTATCTCTCTTTCCAATCTCTGGTTAAAATAACGCCGATTGAAAATACCGGTTAATTCATCGGTAATACTCTGCTCCTTTGTCTGTTCAAACATGATATTTTTTTCCAGCGCCACAGCAATTTGAGCACCAATCTTGATAAATATTTCCACATCTTCCGTTGAAAAAGACTCTTTATTTTTGCGAAACAAATTTAACACACCCAACACTTTTTTGTGATGATCCATTAAAGGGATACACAAATAGGAACCGGTTGTACTCACAAAATGAGAAGGCAATAAAATATGATTTCCGTCCTCCCGCGACGTATCCTGAACATGGACACACTTTTTAGTTTTGATTACGCTGTACTGGATATAATCGGTAGGATTGGCGATCAAGTGGTTTATTAAATCTGGGGAAATGCCCAGAAAATTTTTGACCACAAATTTTCTTCGAGAGTGATTTTCTAAAATTAGCAGTGAAAAGTGATGTACTTTAAAATAAATGGTAAATATTTTTTTTACATAATCAAATAATTCATCCAGGTCTAAAATAGTACCTAATTTAGCCGCTACCGAATAGAGCGTATCGATTTGTGTGAGTCTTTGCTTAAGTCTTTTGTTGGCTAATTCGATTTCCTGATAGCGTTCTCTTAGCTGCTTAATTTGATTCTGTAAATCTACGAGTTCATCTGGCATAAAATTAATCCAAAAATCCTGTAATTTTTTAATTAATCGGTGCGATCCTGGTCAAATATTTTACCAGGGTGTTATATTGTTTTTCAATGGAGTGGTTATCTTTGACCCTTATATTAAAATTAAAAAATGGAGACTTTTCATCATGATCCAGGCAAACCTTCAATGGAATAGTGGTGTTTTGCAAAAAAGCTATATGCACCAGATTAAAAGCAGGGTTCAAATCCACGGCCAGATCAAAGGCAGGTTGATTAATTTTACCATAAAATGCTCTTTTCAGTAGGCCCAATCGGTTCAGATCGTCTCTGGAATAACTCAATACCTTAGCATCTAAATGCATATCCAGATAAGGCACTAAGCTCTTGTTTAAAAAAAGAGTGAGACTTGAGTTAACAAAATGATCCTTTATGTTTTTACAAATATTGATTGCTAAGGGAAACTGTTCAGGAGTGTCAGGCATAAAAATCAAAATATTTTGGATTTGACCAAGATGTTGAGTAATATTGATGGCTGGATGTTTATTAATTAATCTGGTTCTCAACTCATAGGATTCGGTAATTATTTTGTTTTTAATTTTATTAATCATAATAGTCTTTTTCGTTTTCGTATGCGTAATTAGTTAATAAATTATAAGAAAAATTAATATGTTAGTCAATGGAAAATGCAGGGAAAAATCTTGACTAAAAAATTTGATTACAGCTTTTTTATCAAATTCAATACCTTTCTTCTTCGCTCAATGGGTATGATTGATTTACAGGTAAAACAAAGGGCAAAAACTTTGTGAACTTACTGCCCTTTGTGTTAGTAAAAAAAACAACTAATTTAATCAGCCTGATGCTATCACAGGGATCAGACCGTTGAATTTTTAGCCCTGTCGAGAGCTTAATTTTTTATCAACGTTAAGGGATTATGCGAAGATTTGTCTATATTTTTGGAATGATGGTGTTGCCTCTACTCCTGTTCACGGGAGAAGCGACTGCACACCGAGATGACTACATTAATGAGAGCCTGGTTTATCTTACTGTTGAACGTAGTGAGTTTGAAGCCGAATACTGGTTTGATCGCGGGTGGCGACGGTGGGACCGAAACGGTTTCACTCGACACAACGCTGCCATTGAATGGGGTATTACCGACCATTGGATGTTGGACGGACGGCTTACAGCAATTTCAGACGGCAAAACTAATTTCGATTCCGCTCGACTTGAATCAAGGTACAGGTTTCGGGATGAAGGTGCCTTTCCAGTTGACATTGCCGTCTCTTTTGAGGTTAACTCCGAAAGAGAATCGGATGGCTCCACAACCGTAGGCATTGAACCTCGAGTGATTCTATCTAAAGACCTTGGCGAACAGTTAAACCTCACAGTTAACCTTTCCGAAGAGATACCGCTTGATTCCGGCACCCCCGAATTTTTGCTTGCACTTGCAGAGCGAATCAACATGACCACACTCGTTCGAGTTGGTTCCGAATTTCAGTACAACTTTGAGGAACATTCTGGTGAAGCTATTCCACAGTTATGGCTTGCGTTACCACGGGATATCACAATTAAAATAGGATATTCCATTGGCATTAATAAAGAACCAGATGATTTTTTGCGCGTTGCATTGGAGGTGGAATTGTAAATCCTAATCCGAGTAATAATAAACTAACGGAAGGATTAGTGATTATTGAAGTTACTCCTCGGTGTACAAGAAAATACGTGAAATTTTATCATAAGAACGGTCAACTAAAAGAGGAAGGAGAATACAGGAACCGACAAAGAGTTGGGATATGGAAAAATTACAATGTAAAATGGAAAAATTAAAGTACGTTTCTTTATTAAATAAATGGTTGTCGTGGTTTCAACACCTATCACTTAAGCGTTAGCCGCCGAATGATGAAATTTTTCACTATCTAGGATAGTATGGGTTTGCATTTGAACACAAACAGAAGACATGTTTTCAGGGCACTATCCCGGGCACGTATCGCAATCCTGACAATCGCGTTAACCTACACATTCGCCGTAACCACAGGGGTCATAATGGTGCATACCGGGAATTCGTTTGCTCTGGCATATGGTGATAATCTTGTAAAGCGTGTTCGGGTTAATGATCCAGTCTCCATTGCCCTTCAGAAAGGTAAGAGGCTAAAAGCCGCACTTCTGGATTTTGGTCAAAACTTGTTTCTGGGCGCTGTGCCAAATACCCTATCAGGACTCACTGTGATTGTACCGTATCTTCTGGCCATCTATCGTGGCTGGGTCGGAGGCCTCGTCTCTGTGGATGATGCGCATGTGAGTCGATTGGCAAAGCCACGGGATGCGCTTTATTATATATTAACAGTGATTCTCCATCTGATTCCGTACTCGTTGGCTGGAGGTGCCGGGGTAAATCTGGGTTTGGCCTATTTTCTGCCCCGACGCTTTTATCAAGGGGAAAGGTGGCTTGGTTTACCCAAAGAAGCGATTCTGGATGTTTTGAGAATCTATTATCTGGTAGTACCCATATTTTTTGCTGCCTCGTTGTGGGAATTCCTGGCTCACAGTTAGCCAGGGCTACTACCAACCGTACTCGCTGAGGATGAATATTTCTACTCGAAAATAGTAGAATAGAACAA
>CAZMEG010000197.1:0-6568 GCA_964565205.1 uncultured Cytophagia bacterium | reverse complement strand
GGAGTATTGATATTATGAAAATTGTTGCCGTCTCTGATTTACATGGTGACTTTACTCACGTTTATAAAATACTCGAAAAGGAAAAGCCAGAACTCTTGCTCTGTGCGGGCGACTGGGGGACCATTGAGGAAATTAAAGAAAAAGATTTTGAGCCTTTAATTGAGAAGGTACATACTATAAGTGTTTATGGAAACAACGATGCTCTTGATTTATTACCAAAAATCAAAAACAAAGATGGCAGTGCCATTTTGCTTGAAAATGGAAAACCTACCAATTTCAAAAACCTGACTATTGGCGGAATTAATGGTATCTGGGCAAAATCTCATAAAAAACCATGGTACATAACCGATGAGGAAGTGATTCAATTTGCCAGACAACTCAGTGAGGTGCAGGTGGATATTTTTATTACCCACGGTTGTCCAATCGGCATGGCTGATTGGACGCCACAGGGTACCCATGGAGGTCAACGATGTTTTACTGAGGCATTCCGTTTGGTACAGCCCAGATTGCATCTCTGTGGGCATCTCCACCGTCCGAGTCAATACCAGACTAAAGATGGTAAATTGGTGGTGAATGTGGGGTATACGCGTGAGGGAGATTATGCGATTTTTCAAATTGAAAATGGCTCAATTAAATTTGAAAGTAAAAAATTAAGTTAATATGCTGATCTCAGAAGCCAAGATCCAGGAAATTCGTGAAGCCACAGATATTGTCGAAATAATTTCCGGTTATGTGTCATTGAAAAAAAAGGGACGTAATTATTTCGGCTTGTGTCCTTTTCACACCGAAAAAACCCCATCCTTTAGCGTTAATCCCGAAAAACAAATTTTTCATTGTTTTGGTTGTGGTGCTGGAGGAAACATTTTTACCTTTCTCATGCGCCATGAAGGCATGAGTTTTACCGAAGCTGTGAAATATCTTGCTAAAAAAGCAGGCATCCAACTGGTTTTTGATAAAGAAGAAACTCCAAGAAGCCAGGAGGCAGAATCACTTTATCTGGTCAATGAATTTGCTGCTCGTTTTTTTAAGGAAAACCTCTTTTCACCACTCGGAAAACAGGCTCTTGAATATTTGAAAAATCGTGGATTCTCAAAAGAAGATCTGGAGACCTTTAGTCTGGGGTTCGCACCTCCGGGCTGGGAAAATCTTGTCCAATTTGCTAAACAAGAAGCCCAGGAATTAAGCCTGTTGGTCAGGGCTGGACTGGTAGCTCAGAAAGGTTCCAGGGAATATTACGATCGTTTCCGCAATCGTATTATCTTTCCAATCCAGGACCTCTCTGGACGAATCGTGGCCTTTGCCGGTCGGAAATTAAACGATGAGGAGGAAGGTCCCAAATACATAAACACGCCCGAAACCGAAATTTATCATAAAAGTCGGGTTTTATATGGCCTTTATCAAGGTCATCAGGCCATTCGTGAACTGGATTACGCTATTTTTGTGGAAGGGTACACCGATGTGATTAGTTTGTTTTCGGCTGGCATCAAAAATGTAGTGGCTACTTCGGGTACTGCCCTGACGGAAGAACAGGCAAAACTCATTCGTCGTTACACAAGAAAGATTTTTTTGATGTATGATGCCGATACCGCCGGTTCCACGGCCACTTTGCGCGGAGCTGATATCCTGCTCGCCAATGACCTGGAAGTGAACATTGCAACGTTACCGGAAGGTCATGATCCAGACAGTTTTGTGCGTGAATACGGAAAGCAGAGCGTGGAAAAGCATCTTGAAGAAGCCCAGTCTATTTTTGATTTTAAATTAAACCATCTGTTGCAAACTCCTGAGGAAAATCGCACTGAAGCGATTCGTTCTATTCTGGAATCTTTAGCTCAATTAAAAGATTCTATTCGACGAAGCCTGCTGGTAAGGACTCTGGCGGAACGTTTAGCCATACATGAGAAAATTTTGTGGGATGAATTACAGTTTCTTTTACGTCGCAGTAAGAAAGCTAAAAAGCAACCGCCATCGGAGATCGCCAAAAGACTGGATCATCTGAGCGTGGTTAAAAAGAGTAAAAAAGAAGCTGCCGCTGAAGATCTGGTGAAAATATTAATTCATGATTGGGATCTGGCTGCCCCTCTGGTCTTTGAGCAACTGGACTTAAACGAATTAAATGATTCGAGATATTTTGCAATTTTGAATTTCATGAAAAATCAGTATAAAGCCGAGAGTTACCCAAATGTTACGGAACTGGTTAATCACTGTTACGACGTGGAACTTGCCTCTTTCATTGTCCAGGAATTAGAACATGAAAGCAAAACCGTAGAATGGGCCGACATGAATATTCCACGCTGGGTTAACGATTGTATCATAACCATAAAAGTGGATGCCATTCAAAAACAAATTGAAAGTCTTCGTGAAGAAATACGATTTGCCCAACAAAAAGGGCAATCGGTGCAATTGTTATTGAGGCATTGTGTGGAACTGGAGCAGAAGAAGCAGGCACTGGAGAAGTCCAGGCAGATTAATTTTGTTGAAAAGAATTAGATTTACAGCGGATTAATGGAGCTGGATTGCTGAATTAATGGAAAGATTTTCAATCCTCCAGTAATCCATCACTTCATTAATCCAAAAGCCAAATCTTAAAAGTCCTAATGTGAAAACATTCATGTAAATGAACTTTTAACTTTGTAATGAGTAAAATTTACTTGACTGTGAGCCATTGAGATATTATATTTGTTGCGTAAAAATTGGGCCCTTAGCTCAATCGGTCAGAGCAGCGGACTCATAATCCGTTGGTTCGGGGTTCGAGTCCCTGAGGGCCCACTGATTTTTGAGGCATCTATGTTGATGCCTTTTTTATTTTTCAATCATCCAGAACTCCATCACTCCAATACTCCACAAGCCTGATCATATAAATTCTGATATGAAAATAAATCAGTTATAAACTATGAGCGAATGGGTGAAATTCTTCAGACAGAGAATTTGCTGGTATTTCATAAATGGTTACAATATTTTAGCTTGACAAATTCATTCTGGATATGCATATTTATAACGATCAAACCCGCAAAATTGTAGTCAATAAAAAGGAGTGGAACGATGCCCATTTATGAATTTTACTGTGGAGAATGCAATACCATTTACAAATTTTTTTCTCGCACGGTAAATACAGAAAAGGTGCCCAATTGTCCCAAATGTGAAAATCAGCGTCTGGAACGGAGGGTATCCACCTTTTCGGCCATATCAGGTGGTAAAGGAGACAATGGGGAAGAAGGCATGCCTCCTATCGACGAGAGTAAAATGGAACAGGCCATGGCTATGCTGGCCCGTGAAGCCGACAAACTTGATGAGGAGGATCCCCGTCAGGCCGCCATGTTGATGCGCAAACTCTCCGATGCCACCGGATTAAAAATGGGACCGGGCATGGAAGAAGCTCTTAGCCGAATGGAACGGGGTGAAGACCCGGAAAAAATCGAAGAAGAAATGGGCGATCTTCTGGAAGAGGAAGAACCCTTCGTTTTTAATGAAAAATCCACCCCCGTAAGCCGAAGTAAACCCACTCCCCAGGTGGACGATACTCTTTACGATCTCTAAGCATTTTTAATATTAAGAAAATGGATTAGTGGATTTCTGGGATAATGGAAAGAGGTTTTCCTTCTTCCATTATTCCAGGCTCCACTATCCCTGCCTTGTTACCATTTTTAAAATTAAAAGAGTTATTGTAAACATAATTCACACCTTAAAAGATTTCTTAAGATTAAGAATAAATTTTACTACTTTCCTAAAATTAAGATTATTTATAAATATACAGTTTTTGTAATTCTTTAATTTTTCGATTGTTATAAAAGACAACCTCTGGCATGGGCATTGCCTGGAAAATCTGAGGTAAAGCAGGGGATTGAAAGTGCATGAGTATTCATTAATGCAGAGTCTCCTTGAAATGATTAACGAAGAGATAAAAACCCATCCTTCCTGTAAATTACATGCTTTTACAATTAAAGTGGGAGCTCTTTCAGGTATCGAACCGGAATTAATGAAAACAGCCTTTGAAATCTTAAAACCAGGTACTCCTGCCGAGCATGCGATCATGAATATTAAATATGTTCCCCTGATCTGCCGGTGTGAGGATTGTTTAAATAAATACACTGTGGAGGATTTAAATTTCGAATGCCCCAAGTGTAAAGGCTCAAAAATAAAGGTGCTACAGGGGGATGATACTATACTGGAATCCATAGAACTGGAGGAAATGGAATGAAAACAAAAATTGTGAAACGAAGTGTACTGGAGGAAAACAATAGATTGGCTGCCAGGTTATGCGAAATGGCTCGACACACAGGCTGCCTGGTGGTTAATATTATGTCTTCTCCCGGTTCTGGCAAAACCGCTCTTCTGGAGCGCACCGCTGAATATCTCAATGGAAGGTATCGCATCGGATGCATAGCAGGTGATGTGGAAACTGTCCGGGATGCCCAACGTCTGCAAAAAGCTGGAATTCCCACGGTACCCATTACTACTGGAGGGGCCTGTCACCTGGAAGCACGCATGTTGATACAGCCATTGCAGCAGATGCTGGATGATGGTTTTCAATTTGTATTCATAGAAAATGTTGGAAATCTTATCTGTCCATCCAGTTACGAACTTGGTGAGTCGTTAAGGGTGGTATTGCTCTCTACTACGGAAGGGCATGACAAACCCAAAAAATACCCCAGAGCTTTTCATAAAGCGCATCTGGTAGTCATCAGTAAAATGGATCTGGTAAAAGTGGTAGATTTTGATTTAGAGGCAGCGCAGCAGGAAATCCGAGAATTGAACCCGGGGGTATCTATTCTTCATCTTTCCGCAGCAACTGGAGAAGGGGTTAAAGATTGGATTACATTTCTTGAGAGGACTCATGAACAGTTCATCCAGAGTGCGAAGGCGAATTAATGTGTATGGTGCCGTTCAGGGCACCGGTTTTAGGCCGTTTGTATTTCGTCTGGCCAGCGAATTACAGCTTGGAGGGTTTGTACAGAATACCTCTCAGGGGTTGACCATTGAGGTGGAAGGCGAAAATGGTGCCATCGATTGCTTTTTGGAGCGCCTGCAAGCCCAACATCCGCCATTTGCTCGCCTGCAATATATAGAGACTATCGAGCTGGAACCTCAAAATGAATGCAGATTTTGTATTCGGGACAGTGATTGTGAGGGTCCAGTGCGGGTGAATATTCTACCGGACATGGCCACCTGCTCGGCATGTCTGGCGGAAATGCAGAATCCGCGCGATCGCCGATTTCGTTATCCTTTTATTAACTGCACCAATTGTGGGCCTCGTTTCTCCATTATTGAAGCATTGCCTTATGATCGACCGGGGACTTCCATGAAACATTTTGTTATGTGCCCGGCCTGTCAGGCAGAATATGAAAATCCTCTGGATCGAAGATTCCATGCGCAACCGGTGGCATGCCCTGTCTGTGGACCAACAATCCAATTCTGGGACTCGCATGGCAAGCTGGTTGGGGAAAAGGAGGAAGCACTCCAGAAGGCCGTTGTTTTACTGACTTCCGGAAAGATTCTGGCAGTAAAGGGCCTGGGTGGTTTCCATTTAATGGTGGATGCCCGGAATCAGGAAGCTGTACAGCAATTACGAACAAGAAAAGCGCGTGAAGAAAAGCCCTTTGCCCTGATGTTTCCAAATTTAGAAGCTGTTCGTGTTGTATGCCAATTAAGCGAATTGGAAGAAAGACTACTACAAAGCGTTCAGGCTCCCATTGTACTTTTGCAAAAGAAGGAAAAGGAACCCTATCTGGCTGAAGCAGTAGCACCAGGATTTCCCACTTATGGGGTAATTTTACCGTACACTCCTCTGCATCATTTGCTTATGCAGTTGCTAAATTTTCCTGTGGTGGCCACGAGTGGCAATCTTTCAGAGGAACCCATTGTGACTGACGAAAAGGAAGCTTTGCACCGTCTTGGCGGCATAGCGGATGGTTTTCTGGTTCATAATCGACCCATTGTTCGGCATGTGGATGATTCAGTAGTGCATGTGGTTGCGGGTGTTACGCAGGTATTAAGACGGGCCCGTGGTTATGCTCCATTGCCAATTTGGATTCAAGACTCCCTTCCAGAAATTCTGGCCGTGGGCGGGCATCTTAAAAACACCGTAGCACTGGCACGAGATAATCAGGTATTTGTCAGCCAGCATATTGGTGATCTGGATTCTCCTGAATCACGCAAAGCTTTTAAACAGGTGATTGAGGATTTAATTCGACTGCTAAAATTTGAGCCGAAGGCCGTGGCCTGTGACCTGCACCCGGATTATTTCTCGACTCGATATGCTCAAGGACTGGGATTCCCGGTGATCCCCGTTCAACATCACCATGCTCATGTGGTTTCCACCATGGCTGAACATCATTTACAAGGGCCGGTACTGGGTATTTCCTGGGATGGCACCGGTTACGGGGTGGATGGAACCATCTGGGGTGGGGAGTTTTTATTGTGCGATTTGCACGGATTTCAACGCATAGCTCATCTTCGCACCTTCCCTTTGCCAGGCGGTGAAACTGCTATGCGAGAAGTATGGCGTTGTGCAGTGGGATTACTTTATGAAGTAGCCGGAGAAGACCTATGGAAATGGAACCTGCCACCAATT
>CAZMEG010000196.1:0-6586 GCA_964565205.1 uncultured Cytophagia bacterium | reverse complement strand
GAATTAATCGAGACGAAAAGTTTGTTAAAATTTGCAATAAATTGAAATTTTTCTAAATTAAAATCATGCAAAAGGGAGGCATTTAAAATAAGTTATTTCACGTTTTTAAAAGGAAGCTGGATAAATTTTTTATTAATTTTTAATTTAATGCCCTCACTGGTTAGAGGGCAATATTTTCGGGGTTATCTTGTACATCCTGCTGGGGATCGGCAAAGTAACCCATGCGTTAAAAATGTGATCCAATCCATCAACACCTTGCAGAATCGAGGGGAGTCACTGGGATTTAATTGGGGGGATGACTATCCTGAAGTGGAGGGTAGTGGCACGAAGAGTCACTGGCAGGGGATTCAAAGATTATTTTTACCTGAGCAGGAGATTCCTTACCTTATCGTTGCTTCTTCGCATCGTCATTTTATTTTACAGAATGGTCAACTGGAACAAATTTCTGCTCCTGCCCATTTTGCCGTGGTAGCCATGGGGTCCAGGCAAAACAATGGTCTGCGTTTGCGTTCCAATCGACTGGCCCCGGGAAAATTAACCCGCGAAGTGCCACCCAATCCGATGGATTTCATTGCTAAAGCGCAATCTATAACTCTGGAATATGATCACCCGGGTGGTATTCAGATCATTGGTAAATATCTGCTGGTCGGTTCCGATGGCAACATAGGACATACTCGAGATACGGCCCTTTTTACTTTATGGGATTTAGAATTCCCCCTTGCGCCAAGGCTGGTCTGGCAATGGGAGCTTCCCGGCCAGAATGCTAACTCCGTGGGCATTGTTCGGCTTGAGGATGGCAGGTATCTCATGTTGCGAGCCCTCACCGATGCCAAACAGCTTGAATTTTATTTGCTGAGTAATGACCTTGAACAGGACCCTAATACCTATCATGATAAAAGACCATGGGATCGCTGGGATTTCAGTGAATTGCAATCCGAATTAAAGAATCCTGATAGTAGTCTTGATAAAACCTGGGCTGATCTGGGAAACATTCTGGGAGAGGCTGGATATCAAAATACAAATCTAATCAAAGAATGCGAATCGGGGCAACTTTATCTTGTGGCTTCCCACGGTCGGCGCCCAACATTGGGTGGGGCTGATTTTGTAGATGCCTACCGTCTGGATGTACCGTTGAATCGCCCTGACCCAGATCAACCGGGACAGGGCGTAATCATTACCAAAGTAGCAAAAAGACAAATGTTTCCTGAAGATAATGCCGGAGAACGCGGGGGAGATCTGCAGGCCGCCGGAGGTGTGTATATCAGTCCTAACAACAAACTCTACTTTTATGCTACCGAACACGGCGTTACGGGTGCAGGAGGCTTTGTCAAGATGATTGAATTCGCCCCGGAAATACCTCTGGAGCAGGTTGAAAATATAGACGACGCCTGGGTACGTTTATATGCGGAAAAAAATTTCCAGGGACGATACATTGCCCTGGATTACATAGATCGACATTTATTGAACTACAAAGATTTCTCCACGATTGAAAATTTTCAAAACCAGGCTTCTTCCATCATTTATGCCATTCCACCTGACTTTAATTTAAGACTTTATGCAGAAACAGATCAGCAGGGTGGATTTTTTGATTTAAAAGGCAGTGGTAAAGTTGAAAAAATCCCGGATCTGGCTCCAATGAAATTTAGTAATGGTGACAGCCTTAATAATCATGTGAATTCAGCGATCTGGATGATCTCCATTACCCAGATTGCCCGGGAAACCGGTCAGTTTATTTCACCCAGTTTTAAATTGCTACAAAATTTCCCCAATCCATTTAATTCAGAAACTCTCATCGAGTACGAGTTGACGAAAGAAACTCATATAAGATTGGAAATTATAACTATCGAAGGTAGATTGATTAAAACTCTGGTCAATGAAAAGCAATCACCGGGTGTGTACACCGTGCGGTGGGATGGCACGGATTATCTCGGTCAACAGGTTGCCAGTGGCATTTATTTTTATCAGCTATCCAGTGACGACTCTAAAATTGTCCGAAAACTTTCTTTAATCAGATAGGTACAGGATTGATTTCAACTAATTCGTTGACTTCTTTTCTACAATTGATTATTATTAATTAGCTATTTTTCAGAAATGACTTTACAGATTTTAATGTTACTTATCTGAAAAAATTAATAGAAGGAGCTTATTTTTTATGGAAAAGAAATTTAAAAACAGCTTTCAAACATTTTCCACTTTTAAATCGGGGGGAATCTCTTACGGATTTTATTCCCTTTCTCAACTTGAAAAACAGGGATTCAGCCAGGTCGATCGTTTACCATTTTCCTTAAAAATTTTACTGGAAAATCTGTTGCGTAACGAAGATGGCCGATTTGTAAAAGCTGAGGATATTGAGGCGGTGGCTCGCTGGCAGGGACATAACCCATCGGGCAAAGAGATCGCTTATAATCCGGCACGTATTCTCATGCAGGATTTCACCGGGGTACCGGCCGTGGTAGATTTAGCCGCCATGCGCGATGCCATCAAAGAGCTTGGAGGAGACCCCAAAAAGATTAATCCACTCATTCCTGTGGATCTGGTCATTGATCACTCCATTCAGGTGGATGTTTATGGGAATCCACTGGCCATCAAAATAAATACGGATCGAGAATACGAACGCAATCGTGAGCGCTATATCTTTTTGCGCTGGGGACAGAAGGCTTTCAAAAATTTTCGGGTGGTACCGCCAGAGACAGGTATCTGTCACCAGGTCAATCTGGAATATCTGGCCAGGGTGGTGTTTACCACTCAGCAAAATGGCCAGACGGTAGCGTTCCCGGACACCCTGGTGGGTACCGATTCTCACACCACCATGATCAACGGTTTGGGCGTGGTTGGCTGGGGAGTAGGTGGTATCGAGGCTGAAGCGGCTATGCTGGGACAACCCATTTCCATGCTGATACCTGATGTTGTGGGATTTAAGTTTACCGGCCAGTTACCCGAAGGCGCTACGGCCACCGATCTGGTGTTAACCGTTACCCAAATGCTGAGACAGAAGGGAGTTGTGGGGAAATTTGTGGAATATTATGGCCCCGGTTTAAGTACTTTGAGTCTGGCTGATCGAGCAACCATTGCCAATATGTCGCCTGAATACGGAGCCACCATCGGCTTTTTTCCAGTCGATGAGGAAACATTAAATTACCTGCGTAATACCGGACGTGACGAAGAATTGGTGCAACTGGTTGAGGCTTACACAAAAGAGCAAGGGCTTTTCCGGACCGATGAGACACCCGATCCAATTTTTAGTGACACGCTCGAATTGGACCTTTCCACCGTAGAACCCAGCATCGCCGGTCCCAAACGTCCGCAGGATCGTGTGCAACTTTCTCAGGCCAAACGGAGTTTTCGCCAGTCATTGCTGAATATGATCAAGGATAGTGTGCAGCTAAATGAGCAAGATTTAGAGCGCTGGCTCGAAGAGGGTGGCTTTGTAGATTTGAAAAATGTCTCAGCCTCCGGGAGCAAGCTGGGGGAACTCACTAAAACCGTGAAAGTGCAGGATAACAGTCATGTTTATGAACTGTCTCACGGTTCGGTGGTCATTGCAGCTATCACCAGTTGTACAAACACTTCCAATCCCTGGGTTATGCTGGGGGCCGGTCTTGTGGCAAAGAAAGCGGTGGAGCGTGGCCTGAAACCCAAACCCTGGGTAAAAACCAGTCTGGCACCGGGGTCAAAAGTTGTGATGGATTATTTAAACGAGGCAGGCCTTACCCCTTATCTGGAAAAACTGGGATTTCATCTGGTTGCTTTTGGATGTACTACTTGCATCGGTAACAGCGGTCCTTTACCGGAACCTATCACCAAAGCCATCAAAGAGGGGAATCTGGTGGCTGTGGCCGTGCTTAGCGGTAATCGGAATTTTGAAGGGCGGATTAATCCTTTAACCCGTGCTAACTATCTGGCGTCGCCACCGCTGGTTATAGCCTATGCCCTGGTTGGTCACATGGATATCGATTTATTTAAAGAACCTTTAGGGTACGATAAAAATAACCATCCAGTATTTTTGAAAGATATTTGGCCAACCCGCCAAGAGGTCCAGGAGACCATACAAAAGGCGGTCAAAAAAGAGATGTTTAAAAAAGAATACGGAGAGGTATTCAAAGGAGATGAGCGCTGGCAGAATCTGGAAGTGCCAGAAGGCGATCTATATGCGTGGGACCCGAAATCCACTTATGTGAAAAAACCACCTTTTTTTGAAAACATGCCAGTAGAACCTCCACCTTTAAAAGACGTGGAAAACGCCCGGGTACTTGCTCTTTTAGGCGATTCAGTAACTACCGACCATATTTCACCGGCAGGTGCGATTCCTGTGGATAGCCCGGCAGGTCGTTATTTAATCGAACAGGGAGTGGAACCTAAAGATTTCAACTCGTTTGGTTCGCGTCGTGGTAACCATGAAGTAATGATGCGTGGCACTTTTGGCAATATTCGGCTAAAAAATTTTCTGGTTCCAGATCGCGAAGGCAACTGGACCTTACATTTGCCTGACAAAAAATTAACTTCTGTTTATGAGGCCGCCATGCAGTACAAGGCAGAAGGGGTACCCCTGGTAGTGATTGCCGGTAAGGAATATGGTACTGGGTCATCACGGGATTGGGCTGCCAAGGGCACCCGCTTACTCGGTGTGGAAGTCGTAATAGCTGAAAGTTTCGAGAGAATCCATCGGAGTAATTTAATCGGAATGGGTGTTTTGCCATTACAATTTAAACCAGGTGAAAATCGACACAGCCTGGGACTTACCGGATTTGAGACCTACACCATTAAAGGGATTTCAGATAATTTGCATCCCGGTAAAGAACTAACGGTGATTGCCAGAGGAGAAGACGGTACGGAGAAAACATTTCAAGTCATTGCTCGGGTCGACACACCTGAAGAACTGGCCTATTATCAGCATGGAGGGATATTACAGTATGTTTTGAGACAACTATTGTAATCCAAAACAACGGAAACGAGGGAGGAATCGTGGAACGAGTATTTCTTGGATGTGGGGCGGTGGCTGGTTTTTTGGGTGTAGTGGCAGGAGCCTTTGGAGCTCATTTCTTAAAAGATCGCCTTTCTGCGGAGTTGTTAAATATCTTCGAAACTGGCGTGCGCTATCAAATGTACCACGCCCTGGCTTTGCTGTTTGTGGCCTGGGCATGTACTCGCTGGCCAGGTACTTTTGTACATCTCAGTGGTTGGTTTTTCATTGTTGGAATCATTATATTTTCAGGAAGCCTGTATCTTCTGGCCTTTACCAATCTGCGGTGGTTTGGTGCCCTCACACCATTTGGAGGGGTAGCCTTTTTAATTGGCTGGCTGGTTCTCATCTGGTTCACCATTAAATCGCGAATAGGGTAAATCATGAATTGCGTGGTAAAGATCAAAAAATTATATCCTCAAGCCCAACTTCCACAATATGCCCATGAAGGCGATTCGGGCGCTGATTTATTTTCCATCATCGATTGCGTTTTAGAACCCGGACAACGAAAAGCCATTCCTACCGGACTCGCTGCCGAAGTCCCGCGTGGCTTTGAATTACAGGTGCGCCCCAAAAGCGGCCTGGCCTTGAATTATGGTGTAACGGTGCTTAATACCCCTGGCACGATTGATTTTGGCTATCGAGGTGAAATTAAAGTCATTTTAATAAATTTAGGTTCCAAACCTTACCCCGTTCAAGCCGGGCAAAAAATTGCGCAACTTGTGGTGGCACCCGTGGCGTATGCGGATTTTCAACAAGTGGAAGAACTCAGCGAAACCGATCGGGGCAGTGGCGGTTTTGGTTCCACGGGTTTACAGGCAAAATGTTATGTGGCTGCTCTGGTTTTGGCAGCGGGGACTTCTTCCCGCATGGGAAGTGCGAACAAATTATTTTTAAAAATAAAAAATAAAACCATACTCTCTCACAGTGTGGAAAATGTGTTAGCCAGTCGGGTTAGCCACATAATGGTGGTGGTTGGAGCAAATAGAAAAACGGCTGAGATAGAATTGGCCAATTTCAAAGTACAGGTAGTATTTAATAAAAATTACAAGCAGGGCATGAGTACCTCTCTTAAGGCAGGCTTAATGGCCTTGCCTGGTGAGGCTACAGGGGTATTGATCCTTCTTGCTGATCAACCGAATTTACAACCCGGTACCATCAATCGTTTTGTGGAAACCTTTACCCGGAATCCAGAGAAAATTATTGCTGGCAAATATCAAAATATGGTGGGTAATCCCGTATTGTTCCCCAAAAAATATTTCTCTGAATTGCTTCAAATTGAGGGAGACGTAGGTGCCCGCTCTGTTTTGCACAAACATTTAAACGAGGTGATAACCCTTGAGCTTCCTGAAGATGAAATTCTGGATATAGACACACCCGACGATTTCGAAAAATTAACGCACATTATCAATTAAAGCAAAAGTTTATTCCATTTTTGCAGTATCTCAAAAGTTTGACTAACCAGAAGGTTAGTGGGTAAGATAATCAAACATTTATCAGCGTGAATGAGTGCAGCAAACAGACCAAAAGTTGATTTGCCTAAACCGGTTGGGGCAACCACAGCAAAGCTCTCACCACGTGCCAGACGTTTCATCCATACCTGTTGAAGTTTCCAGGGTGGTTGAC
>CAZMEG010000195.1:0-6597 GCA_964565205.1 uncultured Cytophagia bacterium | reverse complement strand
TATGATTTTTGCCCTCCACCCCCCTTTTGAGGTGTTAAAATGAGGGTATTTTAGGGCAAATCGTTAATTTCCAACTTTGTAATTTCTGTAAAATTAAAGTGTTACAAATTAAATAGAGGAGGGAAAAAGCTGATGAGTGTGGAAATCAAGTCGGTCAAATCTCGTAAAGAGCTTAATCAATTTATTAAATTTCCCTGGATCATTTACAGAGATGACCCTTACTGGGTGCCCCCTTTACTCATTGAAATGAAAAATTTGCTGAATCGAAAGAAAAACCCGTTCTTTAAACATTCGGAAGCAGAATATTTTTTAGCCTACAAAAACGGGCAGGTGAGTGGTAGAATCGCGGCTATTCTTAATAATAATCATAATGCTTATCATAAAGAAAAAACCGGTTTTTTTGGTTTTTATGAATGTATAAATGATTCCGAAGTTTCCAATGCTTTATTAAACACAGCCCGTGAATGGGTCAAAGCTAAGGGCATGGAACGAATGCGGGGGCCCATGAATTTTTCAACCAACGATACCTGTGGATTTCTCATCGAAGGCTTTGAAATGAGTCCGGTGTTGATGATGCCGTATAACCCTCCGTACTATCTCGATTTGATGGCTAAATATGGGATGAAAAAGATCAAAGAAATGTACGCTTACTATTTTGATCGGGATATGGATATCCCGGAGCGTTTTGCTGCTTTTGCACAAAAAACCCATCAGGACCCTACCATCACTTTTAGAATTTTAGATATGAAAAATATCTGGCGCGATGTGGAATACATGAAAGAAATTTACAATGAAGCCTGGAGCGATAACTGGGGATTTGTCCCCATGACCGATGAAGAGTTCGATCACATGGCCAGGCAACTCAAACCCATCGCCGACCCAGATATTATATATCTGGCAGAAATAAATGGAGAACCGGCCGGTTTTTCCATTTCGCTTCCCGATTTTAACCAGATCCTGAAAGATTTAAATGGTCGTCTATTTCCTTTTGGCATTTTTAAATTACTACTAAATC
Source organism: uncultured Cytophagia bacterium (assembly GCA_964565205.1). Lineage (GTDB taxonomy): Bacteria > Zhuqueibacterota > Zhuqueibacteria > Oceanimicrobiales > CAZMEG01 > CAZMEG01. Next base: position 5,582 of record CAZMEG010000195.1, on the reverse strand, counting down.
GTAAAAAAATTACACGTATCCGGGTCATTACGCTGGGAGTTAAACATAAATTTCAAAAAAAACGTGCGCTGGCTCCAACATTTTATTATGAGACGTACACGCGGGGGAAAAGAAAGGGTTATTCGTTGGCCGAGTTTTCCTGGATTTTAGAAGATAATGTGCTCATGAATCGAGCTATTCAAGCGATGGGGGCAAAATTATATAAAAAATATGCTATCTATGAAATAGATATCTGACTTATTCCAGCCAGTAAAGAATTCGTCCACAGCCCTCACAGGTAATGACCTGTTCTTCACTTCGCCCTACCGTAGATAACGAGGTGGGAACCCGCATGAAGCAACCCAGACAAACATCATCTTTAACCGGCACAATAGCACGTCGATAACGAGCACGTAGCATCTCATATTTAGAAAGGAAGGGCTTTTTGATTTTTTTAACCAGTTCCTGACGGGCCTCTTCAATTTTCTCTCTACCTTTCACGTCAAAGCCCAGCTCTTTTACTTCATCGATGTCCCGAATCATGATATCCAGGTCCTGCAGGGCCACTAAAAGTTCCAATTGTTTATTTAACATTTCAATCCACTCCTTGAAGAATATCTACCAGTTGATCAAATGTTTCCACTTTCATGAGGCGCTTGCGATTTTTACTTTCGCTGAGTACCTCTACAAGTTTTCCCAGAATGGGCAGATAGCGATTATTTTCTTCGTGAGGGGGAGCCACGACCATGAAAATCAGGTGAACCGGTTTTTTATCTATGGCTCCAAAATCGATCCCTTCATCGGATTTCCCAAATGCAATGCGCACATCCACAGCCGTAGTTGTACGACCATGAGGAATAGCCACCCCCTTACCAATACCTGTACTGCCCAGGCTTTCCCGTTTGTTGAGCATTTCCAGCATAATTTCTTTGTTTTTTACGAGTTTCTTTTGTACAAATAGTTTTGCCAATTCTTCAAAAGATTGCTGTTTGGTTTTAGCTTTTAAATGGGGAATAAATAAATCCTCGCTGAAGTACTTGATTAATTCCTTACTCTCCATCTTTTCTCTCTCCTTCGATCTTTTGCTGACCCTTTTGTTAGTCCAGATCACTTGCATTCTCAATAACCTCGCGTAATGCAGGTAATAAATAAAAATTTTCAAGATCAATCATGGCTTTTAACTCACGGGCTAAAATATTAACCTTCTGTCGGGTACTCAAATCTTTATTTATCACAATTTGTTGTTTCTCTTTGTATCGATAAAAACCACCCTGAAAATCCCCCTTTTCATAACGAAGATTTAGGGCCAGCTTGGCTGCTAAATTTTCCAGTTCTTGTAAAAGATCTTCCTCATTCATAGATACTGGTCAAGTTTTTTACGTTTAGCCAGATCAACAATTTCTTTTACATCCTGAGCACGATCCCGACGACAGATTAACAGAGCATCTTTTGTATCCACGACGATTAAATCATTCACACCCAGAACAGCTACCAGTTTGTCCGGGGCATCCACGTAACATCCTTTAGCATCAATGACAATATGCTGTCCGATAAGCGCGTTTTCATTTTCATCCTTCGGATAAAGTTTGTAAACTTCGTCCCAGCTTCCCAGATCGTTCCAGCCGAATTGACCTTTTAATACAAGCACGTTTTTGGCATGTTCCATGACCCCATAATCGATTGAGATACTTTTTATTTGACAGTACACCCGTTCTATTACCTGGTTTTCCTTCTCCGTACCGAGAGCAGCTTTTATCTCAAGTAAGCCATCATAAAGATGTGGAAGATATTCTTCAATTTCCCGCAAAATGGTTTTCACTTTCCAGATAAAAATACCACTATTCCATAAGAACTCGCCACTTTCCAGAAAACGCCTGGCGGTTTCCAGGTTGGGTTTCTCGGCAAAAGTTTTGACCCGGCAAATGGAAACCCCGTTAATATTAGCTACTTCGTCGTTATACTGAATGTAACCGTAACCCGTGGAAGGATAGCTGGGTTGTATTCCGATTGTGACCAGACAATCTTTCTCGGTGGCAATCTGGACCCCCGCTTTAAGTGTTTGAATAAATATTTCATTATCTTGAATGAGATGATCAGCCGGTACCACGACCATCACACCTTCGGGGTCTATTTTTTCCATGTAAAGGGCCGATAGCCCAATACATGGAGCGGTATTTTTCCCTTTAGGTTCGACGATGATATTTTGATTAGGAATGAAAGGTAATTGTTTTTTGATTTCGTCGGTTTGTGCCTCGGTTGTTACTATAAAAAGTCCTTCTTTTTCAATGAGTGGCTTCAAACGATCTACAGTATTTTGAATCATCGATTTTTCGCCATAAATGCGTAACAGTTGTTTTGGGGTTTTATGCCGACTTTTCGGCCAGAAACGTGTACCAGAGCCTCCTGCCATGATTAAACCAAATAGCATGAATTATCCTCCTGATTTGTTAGAAACCAAATAAAAAAGCCATCGATGAAATTTCGCCCACTGGAAAACTTCATCGATGGCAGATTGTTTTTTTTGACATGGACGCCTGAATAACTAAAAAAATATCTATGAATTTTTTCCGAACTCCTGAAACAAGAAAATATATTATTAACACTTAGAATTTACACAAAATAAATTTAAAAGCAAGGAGATTTCCTTGATGCTACCCATTTATTTTTAACTAATTAACCAGACACGAGTTCTTCTAATTTAGATTTTATTTGTTGCTTAGGTACAGCACCGATTATGGTGTCCACAACGGTGCCATTTTTAAAAAATAACAGGGTGGGGATACTGCGAATTCCATATTGGATGGGGATCTTTTGATTGTTATCCACATCCAATTTCCCAACCTTCACTTTCCCTTCAAATTCTTCGGCAAGTTCTTCAATGGCAGGGGCGATGGCTTTGCAAGGTCCACACCACTCAGCCCAGAAATCAATTAATACAGGTTTGTCCGAATTTAAGACTTCCGTTTCAAAATTTTCATCCGTAATTGTTACAGGTTTTGCCATGCAGAGACTCCTTTCTTTTGTTAATTCCAACTTGACAAAATAACAACCTTTTGAGAAAATATCAAGTTGATTTTTCGTGATTTTTACTTATGAAAAGCAATCCCGCCACCCAATATGGTAGCCCGTGCCGTATTGCGTCCATCAAGCACCTGTTCAAATACAAAAGATAGGTCAACCTCACCAGATAGCCGGTAAAGTAGTTGAATTTGTGCTTTTAAGAAATCTTCTACAGCTCCTGTGCCAACAAAATTCACGACCTCACCATCGATCACACGAAAATCCTGTTGCCCTTTCTTTTCGTTAATACTACGAACTCCATAAATTTGGCCAATCAGCATGTATTTGGGCGTTAACGTAATCCCACCTTCAAACGCATAAGGAATTTCATCCACGGGCTCACCTGAACGGGCGCGATAGCCCACGTCAATGTTAATATACCCTTTGTATTTTAAGATAGATTTGCCAAAGAGTAATCTGAAATCTATATCCGTTTGGCCATCGCCCAGGGGTGGTGCGGAATTCAGTTTGGTTTCATCGGTTTCGTATCCGGTTGAAAACTTAACGCCACTTTGCACAGAAACTATCCAGTTGTTATCTGATAAATTATATCGGAAACCTGTATAAATATCTCCAATTCCCGTTGTAGTATGATCACAGCCAGTAGTAGCACAGGAAAAATTAATGGTTTTAAAAGGGATACTACCAATGAGGGTTAATTTATCCATCCAACCATATTCTAAATAAAAATATATTCCGAAATCGGTTACCCGTCCATTATCACCCAATCGCTCTCGATCCCCATTCAACAGAAACTGCTCCTGGGAACGAAAACGTAAAAAGCTCAATTTAGAGTAAAAATGGCCCTTTTTTTGTGTCCAGGCCCCGGTAAACCCTGCTTGATTCATTAGCATTAAAAACAACAAAGTAAAATATACCGATCTATAATTGTGCATTTTAAAAAATCCGGTTTTTATTCAATTTCAGGGAGCAATTAAATGTGTTACTTAAAATAGAAAATGGGGACTTATAAAAGCTTCTTGGGGAACAAAACAAATTTACTTTGAAATGCACTTCTTAATGTTTTAAAATTAAAATTTAATAAATTCGACTGTACAATAGATATTACGCCTATGTAGAGAAATCCAAACTGGTATAACAAGAAAAAGGGTAATGAAACAAATAAGCCATCATTTAATAAACTAAACAATGAAATGGTGAAATAACTTCCCAGAAGAAGCTCAAGAAAGGTTTGAAGATTGAACTCACTCCGGTAGGTTTTATGTTTCCAGTGATCGAGGACGGATTCAATTTTATATTTAGGCGTACGTTTAAATTCACTCTGACGATTAAATAATGCTTCTAAAACCGCCTTGGCATTATTAATGGATAATCCAATACCGATTGACATTAATACTGGAATGTAAGGTAATTGATCTTTCCATGTTCCATAAGTTTCTTTATGCGAAATTAAATAATAAAAAATCACTGACAGAGAGGCAGCAAAAAAAACCAGAAAATACAGGTAAATCATCCAATCCCAGCCCTTTTTTAATTGCATGTGTAAAATTATTGGCATAAGAATAGAGGGAATGGTCATAAAAAGGTAGGTTAAATTGCTTACCAGATGCATGGTGGCTTCAAATTTTACGGCCAGAGGTAAGCTGCTTTTAATAATTTTGGGTAATAATTTTTTAGCCGTCTGCACAGAACCTTTCGCCCATCGATGTTGCTGGGATTTGTACGCATTCATCTCGACTGGTAATTCTGCTGGCGTAGTCATTTCCGGAATAAAAACAAATTGCCAGCCTTTTAATTGGGCCCGATAACTTAAATCCAGATCCTCGGTAAGCGTATCGAATTGCCAGCCACCGGCGTCTACGATGGCTTCTTTTCGCCAGATACCCGCTGTACCATTAAAATTAAAAAAACGCCCGGAACGATTCCGTGCGGTATGTTCAATGGTAAAATGACCATCCAGAAATATGGATTGTACCCGTGTTAAAAGCGAATAGTCGCGATTGATATGCCCCCATCGAGTTTGCACAAGCCCGATTTTTTTATTTTTAAAATAAGGCAACGTCTTTTTTAAAAAATCAGATTTAGGGACAAAATCAGCATCAAAAACAGCGATGAAGTCACCTGTCGCCCTTTTCAGTCCATAGTCTAATGCCCCGGCCTTAAAACCCGTGCGATCTTTCCGGTGAATATATTGAATATCAAATCCCCTGTTTCTAAAATACTCGGTCCAATGACGTGCCTCTATCTGGGTTTCATCGGTGGAATCATCCAGGACTTGAATTTCCAGTAATTCTTGAGGATAATCTAACTGGCAGACACTTTTAATCAATCGATCCACAACATACTTTTCATTGTAGATGGGTAGCTGAATTGTAACCCTGGGCCACTTTTTCATTCTACCGGGTTTAAAGCGAGGTTTATTTTTATATTTAAAATAAAGATAGAGCAAATAATATTTGTGCAGGCCAAATAGAACCAGTAAAAACAGAACGACCCCGTAAAATCCTAATAAAATCATTTCGTATGTGTTCATAGAATATCCGCTCATCGTTTAGACTTTCATCTCAAATCAACATTTCATA
>CAZMEG010000194.1:0-6620 GCA_964565205.1 uncultured Cytophagia bacterium | reverse complement strand
CAAAATATTTCCATATAATTTATATTCTCTTTCCTAAATTTAAAATCAATAAGTAATCGCCTGTTCAAATTCCTTAATACTTAAAGAATTGTCAATATGATACGGTCCGATGCGTGTACGGATTAACGATTTTAAATGAGCCCCATAACCCAATTCTTTTCCGATATCATGGGCAAGGCTTCGGATGTAAGTTCCTTTTGAACATATGACTCTTAAAGTTACCAAAGGGTGATCATAACTTACTATTTCAATTTTCTTAATTCTAACTTTGCGTGGTTCCCTTTCTACGATGATGCCTTTACGAGCCAGCTTATAAAGTCTGGTTCCTCTAATTTTCACAGCGGAATACATGGGCGGCACCTGATTAATTTCCCCCTCAAATTTTTCACACACGTTTTGTAGTTGATCTAATTTGACTTCTGGTGGCTTTTTTTCTTCCAAGACCACGCCGGTGCAGTCATAGGTGTCGGTAATTTTTCCCAGTTCAAGAGTGGCTAAATATTCTTTTTCATAATCCATAAACAAATTAATTTGCTTGGTCGCGTTTCCAGTGCAAACAATCAATACTCCCGTAGCAAATGGATCAAGAGTTCCAGCATGCCCAACTTTTGTTTTAACCAGCCTGCGTACAGCTTTAACGACCTGGAAAGAAGTCCAACCAGGCGGTTTATTTAAATTGATTGCCAGGCCCCGTTGAAAATTAATTAATTTTAAAGTGTCTAAAGAGGTCTTGTCAAGCACCTGCATCGGGATGTTTAAGTTTTTTAATAATCGATTCTATATTTTCTGCATAATCTTCGGTATCATCATAGCAAAATACAAGTTTCGGAACATATTTCAGATGAGTTCGATGGCCTAACTCAGAGCGTATCCAGTTTGTAGCTTTTTCAAGCACAGCCATGCTCCTGTTTCGAGTTTCCTTGTCGCCGAGAATACTAACATACACACGTGCCGATTTTAAATCGTCTGTGATTTTAATATGAGTTACCGTGGCTAAACCAATCTGCGGGTCTTTCAATTCTGTCGTAATGATTTGGCTAATTTCTTCACGCAACAATGCAGCCACCCTTTGGGACCTTTTAAAGGATAACATGACCTTACAACACCTCTGTGGAATGATTTAAAATTTCCATCCTTCCGTCTCCCTCAATCACTTTGAGTATTTCGCTCATAGTGATGTCAATAAATTTTCTTTCGTTGGAGACCATGGAGATTCCGAGGGTAATGATTTGCCATTTATCGTTGTTATCAATTTCAGAGACGGAAACATTGAACTTATTGCGAATTCGTTGTTTTAGACTATTTAAAATAAATCTTTTTGATTTTAGTGAACCGCTTTCCGGTACAAATATTTCTACTCGACAGACCCCTACCAGCATATATTGAAAAACCGATTAAATTTATTTAAAGCTTCCTTGCGGTCTCAACTTTTCGATAAGTCTCGATAATATCGCCAACTTTAATGTCGTCAAAACCTTCCAAGGCGATACCACATTCAAAACCTGCCGCAACTTCACGGACGTCATCCTTAAACCGCTTTAAGGAGCTTATTTTTGTTTCATAAATCAGTTTATTTTCTCGATAAATTTTGGCAAAATCGTTTCGGTTAACCTTTCCAGAAACGACGTAACATCCTGCCACTGTACCAACTTTAGGTACTTTAAATGTTTGCCGCACTTCCACTGTAGCAGTGATTTCTTCGGTAATTTCAGGTTCCAGCAGTCCCTCTAAAGCTGCCTTGACATCTTCAACGGCATCGTAGATGACCCGATAAAGTCTGATATCCACATTTTCTTTCTGGGCCAGTTCACGGGCTTGCAGGGTGGGCCTCACCTGGAAACCAAGAATAATGGCCTGTGAAGCAGAAGCCAGCAGCACATCCGATTCGGAAATCCCCCCGACGCCTTTGTGAATTACATTGACGGCCACTTCTTTGTTCGACAATTTCATTAAAGCGTCGCTTAAAGCCTCCACAGAACCAACCACATCGGCTTTGACGATCAAGTTAAGTTCTTTAACTTTTCCTTCACGTACCTGTTGTGAAATTTGATCCAGTGTAATCAGGTGTCTTCTACGGAACTCCTGTTCACGTTTGAGCTGCTGACGTTTTGTCGTGATTTCTCGAACTTCTTTTTCCGATTTAACCACCACAAAAACATCGCCTGCTTGTGGTACTTGATCAAAGCCAACTACCTGAACAGGCGCAGAAGGGGGTGCTTTGGTAACTCTCTGATTGCGTTCATTGTACATGGCTCTTACTCTGCCCCCCGTGATACCCGCTACAAAATAGTCACCGATTTTCAACGTACCATTTTGAACAAGAACCGTACCTACCGGCCCCTTTCCCTTATCTAATTTAGATTCAATAATGACTCCACGTGCCCGCTTTTCTGGATTCGCTTTTAATTCTAACAACTCCGCTTCCAGTAAAATGCTCTCAAGTAATTTATCAACATTTTTCCCTGATTTAGCTGAAATTTCCACGCACTGGTATTTTCCACCCCAGTCTTCCACAAGGATTCCATTTTCAGATAATTGTTTTTTTACCAGTTCCGGATTTGCATTGGGTTTGTCTATTTTATTAATGGCCACAACGATTGGAACTCCAGCAGCTTTGGCATGATTGATCGCCTCGATGGTTTGAGGTTGAACGCCATCATCGGCTGCCACGATAAGAACTACGATGTCAGTAACCTGAGCGCCGCGGGCACGCATGGCGGTAAAGGCTTCATGGCCAGGGGTGTCGAGAAAAGTGATTTCTTTTCCATCAACTTCAACTTCATAAGCACCAATATGCTGAGTAATTCCCCCCGCCTCACCTGCAATGATGTTACTTTTTCTGATAAAATCGAGTAAAGATGTTTTCCCATGATCTACATGCCCCATGATTGTAACTACGGGCGGGCGAGATACAGCCGTTTCCTCATCTACCTCCTCTTCACTTTCTTGCAAGATATCGGCACCATACTCCTCGATAATCTCCACATCATAGCCAAATTCATCCGCAACAGTCACAATCGTGTCCATGTCCAGGCGCTGATTAATAGAAACCATCATGCCCAGTTCCAGGCATTTTTTAATCACTTCAGAAGGCTCAACATTAAGATGTTCGGCTAATTCAGCCGTAGTGATGTACTCACTAACTCTTATTACATTGGCCTTTTCTTCTTCGATTTCTTCAATGGCTTCTTTTTGTTTCTTTTTACGGCGGCGAGGTTTTACCTCACCCATAGCAGCTAAAGTCTGGCGAATAGACTCTTCGATTTCTTCCTCAGAAATTTTTCGTTTTTTCTTCTTCTTAAATTTTCGCTTTTTATCTTTCGGTAGGGCTTCCTCTACCTCTTTCTTTTTCTCTTTTTTAGCTTTTTTCTCGACTTTTTTCTCTTTTTTGGGAGGTGCTTCTTCAATTACTTCCTGTATTTCCTGTATTTCCTTTATTTCCTCCTCTTTTACTTCTTCTGTTTCTTCTACAACTTCCTCAACCACCTGAACTTCTTCTTTTGCTTGCTCCTCAACTGGCTCGGGTTTTTTAACTTCTTCTTTTTCTTTTTCAACACTCGGTTTTTCTTTTACCTCTTTTTCTTCAATTAGACCAGCTTGTTTTTGCCTTTCTAATATTTCTTTTGCGCGTTCAATTTTTTCAACTTCAGACAATTCTTCCAGAGGACGTTCATGTAGAGGTTTTACTTCTGGCTCAGAAACGGCGGTATCTACCCCACTCTCCACTCCAAAATGATCTTCTTTTACACCTGCTACTTTCTGGGTTCGAACTTTCTTGGGGCGTTGTGTTGCAATTTCCGTGGCCACCTTGATTTTCTCTTCTAAACGTTTTCGGGCCAGTTCTTTCTGGTACTCTTCCAATCTTTTCTGTTCTCTCAGACGTTGACGAAATTCGTCATCAGGTGTAGCCGGCCGTTGTTCTTTTTTAAATTTATTACAAATTTCCTGATATAATTCTTCGGAAACAGCACTCATCTGATTTTGGATAGATTTATCCAATTTTGATAGAAAGTCAATTGCTGCTTCATTTGAAATATTTAATTCACGTGCAATTTGAAAAACTCTATACTTTTTAGCCAAGAGTATCTACCCCTTTTAATTTGTTGTTTCTGCCTCAGTACTTTCTACCAGTTCAACGATTCTTTGTGCTGTTTTTTCACCAATCCCTGGAATTTTCATTAATCCTTTTTTGCCAACTTTTTTAATATCCTTTGTAGTAATAAGGCCTGCTTTGTTTAATTTTCTAATAATGGATTCAGAAAGCCCGTTTAATTCCTCCAGTCTGGGTGTAAGGTCTTTCTCTGCCTGGGTCTCCACTTCAATAATTTTATTGTATTCGGATTCTTTAATAATATCAATTTCGTAGCCTGTTAACTTTTGAGCCAACCGTTTGTTCTGACCCCCTCGACCAATAGCGAGCGAAACCTGTTCATCAGGAATTACGGCAATGGCTTTCTTTTTCTGTTGATCAACAATTACCTTACTTACCTTAGTTGGACTCAACGACCTGGAAATAAATATTCCGGGATCACTATGCCAGTTTATAACATCGATTTTTTCATTATTGAGTTCTCTACTGATTGCCTGAATACGTTGCCCCTTCATCCCTACACAAGCCCCCAGAGCGTCGATACGTTTATCATGGGAAATCACCGCTACTTTAGCACGCTCTCCGGGTTCTCTTGCCACACTTTTAATTTCGATGATTCCATCATAGATTTCCGGTACTTCTAATTCAAATAAACGAATAAGATACATGGGGTCGGCCCTTGATACGATAATTTCCAGCCCTCTACCCGTCTTTTTGACTTCTTTCACCACCACTCTCAAATGATCGCCACGGCGATATCGCTCATTGGGAATTTGTTCATGGCGGGGCAAAATCAGTTCCACATTTTCATAAGTTAAAAGTATCTCATCACGATTTACCTGACGAATGTCCCCAACAAGAAGTTCACCGATTCTATTTTTGTACTGCTCATACTGAATATCTTTTTCCGCTTCTCTTATTTTCTGGTTTAAATTTTGTTTAGCGGCGATAATTAAGCGCCGACCAAAACTGGCCGGGTCGACTATTTCAACGAACTCGTCGCCGATTTCAAGATCAGGAGCTACCTTTCTTGCCGACTCAAGATCAATTTCGCGGACTTCATCTTCCACCTTTTCTACGATGATCTTATTCTGGTATATTTCAATCTCGCCTTTGTCAAGATTTACAAAAATATCAAAATTATCCGCATGTCCATATTTTTTCTTAATTATGGACATCAATGTATTTTCTAAAATTTCACTAATGACTTCTTTATCAATATTTTTTTCTTTGGCAATTTGTGAAAAGGCTTCAGCTATTTCACTTTTCATACTGTGTTTCAACTCCTATTTAAATTATTACCAGGGTAAAAGAATTTTACCTGATCTGATTTTTTCTACAGGAATCTTTTTTATTTCCTGGGCCATTTTAATCTGAACTTCCTCCTGTTGAGCCTTTAAAATAGTACCCTCGATGACCTTTTCCACTTCATCATCGAAATAAATGACACGTACTTTTTTGCCTATATTTCTCGAAAAATCAAAAATTGTTTTTAACGGTCTATCTACCCCCGGTGATGATACCTCAAGTCTATAATTTCCAGAAATTACATCTTCAACATCAAGACGATCTAAAAACAATCGGCTCAATTCCACACACTTGTCAATCGTGATCCCGCCCGATGGATAATCCACAAATACTCTAATCACTAACCGATTAGCATGACCCCGAATTTCTAAATCAATTAATTCCACGCCCTCTTCTTTAATTACAGGTAATAATAATTCTCTTAACTGTTCTTCTAAATAATCCATTGTTCAATTTAAATTACAATAAAAAAGTGGGTCTATGACCCACTTTGAATTTTAAATATAATAAATCTATTTACTTTTTGCAAGTAATTTTTATGTTGCTTAATTTTTATAGGTTTGTGAACTTAATTCGGCTAAATAAATTTCTACATCATTTTTTATATTTGTGTCTTTATATCTTTCTAAAATTTCCTTCAATTTTTGCTTAGCTAACTCTTTTTCCCCGGCTAACTCATAGCAGCGTGCTGCATTGAATAAACTTTCCGGAGCTAAAAATGAATTCTTGTATTTCTCTGCTGCTTTTTCATAGGTTTTTGCAGCTTCGAGATATTGGCCCTTTTGCTCTAAACAGGCAGCCAAACCAGATAAGGAAGCAGCTTCTAAAATATCGTCTCCCCCTCTATCTAAATATTCACGAAAATATTGCTCTGCCTGTTCATATTTTTTTAGATTAAAATAAGCATCCGCTAAATAATAAAGGCCAACCGTTCCACTTTTTGTTCCACCATACTCTTCTACAAGATCTTCTAATAGCTTAATAGCACTTTCATAGTTTTTTTGAAAATATTCTGCTTTGGCTTTAGTTAATTCCACAGCAGCATTTTCTTCTTTTGCACTTTTATTTTTTGCGTAAAGAAACGTTAAAAAGACAATAATGGCCAACCCAATAATTAAGCTGCTTAAAAATCGTGAATTCTGCCTTAAATAATCTGTAGTTTTAAAATAATAAGTGACAAGCTTATCTTCTTTAATTTGACGCCTTGTTAATTTCTTTTTTG
>CAZMEG010000193.1:4025-6630 GCA_964565205.1 uncultured Cytophagia bacterium | reverse complement strand
AAATAGGACACGGTGAACCATTTTTATATGCTGGAATCCATGGGTACATTATTTTTTGAATAAAAATTAAAAACTTTATTTTTGGAAAAATTCCCGGACAATAAAAAAATTAAACAGAAAATTGCTATTCTCATTTTTTCTTGAACAGTTCGTTTAATTTTTTCAAAGCCTCTTCACGGCGCTTGCTTTCATCGGTTCGTAACTGGGTGGAGGGATCAAAATAATCACAAAAATTGGCCATTTCTTTGTCTTTGACCCATTCGGCCTGGGGTTCCCGACACTGGTTGTGTACATTGGGATCGTAAAATCGACAGTTCATACAACAGTGCAAATAAGCAAGACATTTTGGACAGGTTTCCTGCCGTGTGGGCTTATGATCCAATTTAATTTCGGTGTGGCATTTGTAACATTGCATGAGAAACTCCATAAGTGTTTTATCCTAAATTAATGGAATTTAGGATGTGTCCAGACTTCAAATATTCCATTTTTCCAGCAACTTCAAAATTCCACAAAAGCTTTTATTACTTAGGCCAGCTCCTTTTCATATTCTGTAAGCAATTCATCGATCTCCTGAACTTCTTGCTCGGTTAACTGCCAGTCCCCTGCCAGAGCAATCTCTTCAATTTGCGCAGGACGTCTTGCCCCTACAATGGCAGCGGTGACCTCGGGACGGCGCAGGGTCCAGGCGATGGCTAATTGTGCCACGGTATGATTGGATCGGCTGGCAATCGTTTTTAGTTTCTCCACCAGTTTCAGAATAGCGCTGAATTTCGGTTCCTGAAACATGGGATCGTTGCGCCGGTGATCATCAGGAGGTAGATTCTGCACACGCGCATGGTTAAATTTTCCAGTCAACAAACCTTTTTGAAGCGGACTGTAAACGATCACACCGATGTTTTGTTGCCCACAATACGGTAGAATTTCTTTTTCAATCTGGCGATCCAGCATACTGTAGGGTGGTTGCAGGGAAGCCACCGGATGAATTTTCTGAACGCGCTGCAATTGCTCCACACTGAAATTGGAAACACCGGCATAGCGTATTTTACCTTCCTTTTTCAAATCCACAAGGGTGCGCCAGGCTTCTTCGATGTCACCATCGGGGTTAGGCCAGTGGATCTGATAGAGATCGATGACATCAACTTGCAATCTGCGAAGACTGGCTTCCACCTCTGCACGGATGCTGTCCTTTTTCAATCTGGGACGGATGTTGCCGCGGTCATCCCAGACAATACCACATTTGGTGGCAATAATAGGACGTTGTCCTGCTTCCTTAATAGCCTTTCCTACGACCTCCTCGGCTGTGCCCAGGCCATAGACCGGCGCTGTGTCGATCCAGTTTATGCCCAGTTCCAGAGCTCGACAGATGGTAGCGATGGAATCTTTTTCATCCTGGGGGCCCCAGGCGTAAGCCCAGCCTCCGCCACCAATCGCCCAGGTCCCCAGCCCAATAACGGTTAATTCTAAATCGGTATTCCCTAACCTGTGTATCTGCATGGTTACCTCACATAAACAGTTTTAATGTTGACAAATTCCTTGATGCCATAATGAGATAGTTCTCGTCCGTAACCGCTTTCTTTGATTCCACCAAAAGGCAACCTGGGATCGGATTTAACGAAGGCATTGACGAAGCAACTACCCGCTTCAAGCTCATAAGTGGCAATGCGTTCTCCCTTTTCCACATCACGGGTAAACACAGCCGCTCCCAGACCAAAGGTGGAATCGTTAGCAATGCGAATGGCTTCGGCTTCGTCTTTGGCAGCAATGATAGCTGCCACCGGTCCGAAAAGTTCTTCGTCATGGGCTGGCATGCCTTTGGTCACATCGGTGAGAACCGTGGGTGGGTAAAATGCTCCCGGTCCAGATGGTATCTCGCCACCTAACAGGCACCGCGCCCCCATTTGTATGCTCTTCTCTACCTGTCGATGCAGATCATCGCGCAAATCGTGGCGGGCCTGGGGTCCCACGTCCGTATCTTCCTGCAAGGGATCCCCCATCTTTTTGCTGTGCATGAGTTCCACAAACATCTCCTCAAATTGTTTGCGCAAAGGCTCTACCACGATAAAACGCTTGGCTGCAATACAACTCTGCCCTGAATTAATGAGCCGGCTGTTCACACAGGTTGTTACGGTAGCTTCCAGGTCTGCATCGGCCAGTATCACATAGGGATCGCTGCCACCCAGTTCCAGTACGCTCTTTTTAATCATAGCGCCGGCCTTTTGCGCCACCGCCCGACCAGCCGGTGTACTACCGGTCAGGGTGACGGCTTTAACCAGAGGATGCTCAATGACCCGATCTACCTGTTTGCTGCCAATCAACAAACTGCGAAAGGCATTTTCAGGAAAGCCAGCCTGACGGAAAATTTCCTCAATGGCCAGAGCACAACCGAAAACATTGGAGGCGTGCTTTAGAACTCCCACATTGCCGGCCATTAGAGCCGGGGCGGCAAAACGAAATACCTGCCAGAAAGGAAAATTCCAGGGCATGACTGCCAGCACGATTCCTATGGGCTGGAATGCCACAAAGCTTTTGCTGGCGTCGGTTTCCACTATTTCAGGTTGCAGAAATCGCTCGGCATTTTCAGCGTAATAATCGCACACCCAGGCAC
>CAZMEG010000193.1:0-4015 GCA_964565205.1 uncultured Cytophagia bacterium | reverse complement strand
CCCAGGCACATTTTTCTGCTTCGGATCTTCCCTGTGCTACAGGTTTCCCCATTTCAAGGGCCATGATCCGGGCATATTCATCTTTTCGATCTCGTAAAATTTGCGCAGCTCTTTTCATACAGGTAGCCCTTTCGGTAAAAGGTACCCGGCGCCATTCCTGATAAGTCCGATTAACTTTTTGTAAAATATCTTCCACTTCATCAAAATTCATTTCTTCGTATTCTTTAACAATTTCTCCTGTGGCTGGATTGATGGATTGAATAATCATAATTTCTCCTTTTGCTACGTTTTTATAAAGATTTTTCCTGCCAGTACTTTTTTAATTTATCTACAAGGGCATTATTTACACTGGCATCCACAGGGACTTCAACCACATGCAACTCATGTGATTGAATGGCCTCGGCCAGCGTTTCTTTGAGTTCATTCAGACTTGTGGGCCGATGACCTTTGATGCCAAAACTCTCGGCATACATCTTGAAATCGGGATTGGTAAGACGGGTACACACGGATTTTCCACGGGACATTTGCTGTTTCCAGCTAATGAGTCCGTAGTCATTATCATTGAATATTACTGCGGTAAAATGAACACCCAGACGCCTGGCCGTTTCCAGTTCTTGCGAATTCATCATGAATCCACCGTCCCCCATGGCTGCCACCACCTGTCGATCGGGATCAATGAGTGAAGCGGCGATAGCACCAGGCAGGGCTATGCCCATGCTGGCAAGTCCGTTGCTGACAATCACCCCGTTGGGACAGTAGGTGGGGAAGTTACGTGCGATCCACATTTTGTGGCTTCCCACATCACTGATGAGTAAACCATGATCATCCAAAACCTCACGAATAATATTAAGTGTCCCCGGTATAGTAAAAGGTTGTCCTTCCTGAAGATCATAACTGGCAATGTCATCGAGAATGCGATGACGAACGGGCTGGTACCAGTCACAATCAAAATGCAGATCGCCATCAACAAGTCTCTGATTAAGCGCCCACAGGCTGCCGGAAATGTCTCCTACAACCTCCACTTCCGGGTCGTAATGAGTATAGACTTCTGCTGGCACAAAATCAATATGAATGATTTTTTTGTTCCCGTTGGGGTTCCATTTTTCGGGGGGATATTCGGCTATATCATACCCAACGGTGAGTATTAGATCGGCCTTCTCCACGGCTTCGATAACGTAATCTTTAAATCCCAGCCCGATGCTTAATAGAGAATACTCCAACCGGTCTGAAATGGCACCTTTTCCCATAAAAGTGGAAACCACAGGAATCTTGTGGGTGGTGGCTAATTGGGTTAAATGCTTGCTGGCAAGTTTGCGGATGGCGCCGTTGCCGGCAATGACCAGAGGTCGTCTGGCGGTCATAAGCAGGCTTACCATACGATTGATGGCTTTGTAGTCGGGACCTGGCCTGCGCACCCGTTTGGGGGGAATGGGTTGTAACTTTTGCCGGGCTTCCTGTTTGGCCATATCCTCTGAAAGTTCAATATGCGTGGCACCGGGTTTTTCCAGCTCCGCCACTTTGAAAGCCTTCCGTACGATCTCACAGACCACTTCCGGTGAATTTACCGCTGAATTCCATTTGGTAATGGGCCGAAAGGTGTTTACCACATCCAGATACTGGTGGCTTTCGTGGTGCAGGCGGGTTAAACCTCCCTGAGCGGTGATGGCTACTAAAGGTGCTTTGTCCAGGTTAGCATCAGCCACACCGGTGATTAAATTGGTAGCGCCCGGGCCAAGCGTTGACAGACAGACCCCAGCCCGACCGGTTAATCGACCCCAAACGTTAGCAATGAAAGCCGCCCCCTGTTCGTGTCTGCATGGAACAAATTGAATAGAAGATTCTTCCAGCGAAAAGAGCAAATCTTCATTTTCCTCACCGGGTACACCAAAAATATATTGTACACCCTCATTTTCCAGACACTTCACAAATAAATCCGAAACTTTCATACAAGCCTCAATTTTAATTAATTTTTATTTGAGTGAGTTCTAAATAGCCAACGTGGAGTCTTTTTTAAATATTCCTGATAACTTTCGCCAAATTTATCCTGAAGATGGGGCTCTTCAATAAATAGAACATTCAGGTGAAAAATCACGGCTATAAATACACAATAACCAAACAGGCGCCACGATTCAAACAATAATGCCTCACCAAGTAGGATACTCACTATACCAAGATACATGGGATTGCGACTGATGCGGTACAATCCCTCTGAAACCATCTTATAAGGTTCTTCACCAATTAGAAATCTGATTTTGCGAGTGAACCAGATAGCGGGTGTCCCGCCCCCTTTAATCAAAAATAGTAAAGCGCTCCAGAAGTAAAAAAACGCGCCTGTTGTTAGAAATATAACACCTGAAAATTTGAAAATTCCAAGCTCTAAACGCTGAGGGTAGATTTTAAGTAAAAGGTAAGGAAATAAAACGGTTACCGATCCCGGGATTAAAAGCGTAAACCATACGAGTCGCACAAAGTTCATTTTCATAATTAAGGTAGAAGATGATTAGGTTTCAACATTACAGTTTAAAATATAAAAATAACGATTTTGCTGCTGATCGCGAACAAAATGCGTTACTCGATAACCCTTTGCCTGGTAATGCAAAAAAGCCTTCCGGGTACTTTCCCGCCATTGAGCGGCAGTTTCCAGCGAAGTTTTTTGAATCAAAGAAATATCCGGTGGAATTTCAACACGAATCCGCGAAGCCTCGTAGAGTTCTAATTGCATGGGTGCTGGTAACCCGTTTCTTACTTCAGAGGAATTCACCACAGGAATAGATTTCCAATCAGAAGGAGGGGCGGGGTATACGCCTGCGAGTCGATTGCGAACCGACTCATCATCTATATGCCAGGCCACGATGAAGCGATCCATACCAATGCCTCGATGCAAATCGCTTCCCGTATCGTCCCCGTACATTTCCTCAACGTACTCTTCAACCTTTGCCCCAAGTTTGTTTAAATTGAGATGCGCATTGCGTGCCACCAGCGGATCGTAAGTCCAGTAAACTATTTTAACCCCCGTTTCCAGTAGAAGTTGCCGTTGAAATAATTTAAGGCGGTAACCGAGACCCTGCCCCTGGGCTTCTTTACTCACAGCCAGCATATGGGACCAGTGCACCGGCTGGCCATCTTTGATTCCGGTCAGGCCAAATACAAATCCGATCAGATTGCCTTGGGCATCGAAAGCCCCAGCCGTCACCCCACCGATTTTTTGTGAAACCATTAAAATGGCCGGTGGCACACATTCCTGGAAATGTTCTCCCCAGGTAGCTTTTTGTAATGCTACACATTTTGCGTAATCTTCATGAGATTGGAGGCGTCTTATACTAACCTGCATGGCTTTTTATTTTTGCGAACTTTGGTCCGACCGGTTGATGATCAGATGGGGAATTTTGGCTAAATCCCAGTCTAAAACCAGCCCCCGGGCGGTGCGCTGAGCATGTTCCTTTGAAAAAAGTTTTTCCACCAGATAAAGGGCCGGTTCGTAGCTTAAAGCTCCCCCAACAGAGGTTATAAATTTGCCATCCACCACAAAATTAACATCATCTCGCACTTTTACCTGCGGAAACATCCTGGCCAAACGAACACGATCAGCCGGAAATGTGGTAGCCACACGTCCATTTAAGGCGCCGGTAGCGGCCAGAGGGAAAGCCCCTTCACATACGGTAATTACATAGTCAGCTTCCTCTACGGCTTTTTTCAGCCAGGTCATGAAAGGCTGATTTTTTAAGTCCTCGGTCATACTGGTGGCTGTGCTGGGAATGACAAGTATGTCGATAGGTGGTACACTGGTAAAGGAGTAATGAGGCACGATTTTAATCCCTTCAAATGTCTCAATTGGTTGGCCATCCGGCGTAACGATGAAGCAACGAATGTAGTTTAGCGAATCCCGATAAAAAGTATGTTGCAACACATCATAGGGTGCCATCAATTCGGAATTGTAAACTCCCTCCAGACATACAAAACCAGCATTTAATACTTTACCACTATTCTTTAAATTGGAATTAAACTGTGCCAGGGT
>CAZMEG010000192.1:4567-6657 GCA_964565205.1 uncultured Cytophagia bacterium | reverse complement strand
ATTTACAGGAACGCTGTTCCACAACCGCTTTTATGAAAGACACCGAAGCTTTTTCATCCACCTGTTCCGGTTCAAAATTTAAAAAATGTTTAATCTTCAGTTTATTTTCACTTCGATACTGGGGTAAAAAATGTATATCTCGTTTTTGCTGAATAGCGCCACTCAGGAAAGACTCTAATTCTGCAAGCGACCCTACCCTGGAAACCCCGACCATTTCGGCTTTTTCAGCCAGGGAGGGTAATGGACCTGTCCAGACAATTTCATCGATAGATGGATCATTGCCAAAGATGATTTCCTGATCAGCATCCACATCTATTACGGCAACTAAATCGGGTTTGTCCAGACCCCAGTAATAGAGAAAGGTGCTATCCTGACGAAAAGGATATACATTGGCCAGAAAATTGCGTGGACTCTCCGGATTGCCTAAAAACAGTAAAATACCACCATCAAAATTACTTTTTAATTGATTGCGCCTTGTTTTATAAACAGATTCTGGAAACATATTACCTCTCTTTCTAAATTTTTTCTTTAATATCTTCTGGCAACTTATCTTTTAATTTTGGATATCTTTCAATGGTAATATGATTAAAAAATTCTCGAGGGCTCATAATTTTAACTTTTTGAATAAATCTTTTTTTACACGATCCGTATCTGGAGGCTGGTAAGCCTTATAAAGCCAGATGGTTTTCTTTACCGAATCCACAAAGGCTTCACAGTGCGGACATTCTTTGATGTATTTACGTAAAGCTTTGCAGGACGGAGAATCCATGTCTTCGCCTAATTCAGCACAAATTTGCAGAATGCGATTTTTTACCTGGTTGTTCATTTTTATGCCTCCATATAAGGTGCAAGTCGATCACGAAGAAAAAGACGGGCCCGTCTGAGCCGGGCTTTCGCCGCCGTAACGGAAATATCCAGCGCCTTGGCAACCTCCTCAATTTTTAACCCTTCCAGGTCCTTCATCACAAAAACCATGCGATAAATTGGGGGTAATTCGAGAATGGCTTTATCCAGTTCCTTTTTTAGCTCGTCGGTTAGAATTTTTTCCACAGGGGTATCAGGCCATCGTGTGTAAAAATCACGCACACGTTCCTCAGGACGATCCAGTTGTTCGAATGACTCCCAACGCTCCCTTTTCTCTTTACGAAATTTCATGAGACACGAATTGGATACGATGCGATAAATCCAGGTGGTAAAGCTGGATTTAAAATTGAAGGATTTTAGCGATCTTAAGATATTAAGAAAAGCTTCCTGCAAGGTGTCTTCGGCATCCTCGGCATTTCGACATACCTTAAAAGCAAAACCATAAACCGTATCACTGTATTTTTGGACCAGTTCCCGCAAAGCCTTTTGATCGCCTTTCTGAGCGGCTCGAACCAGTTCAAATTCGCCGTTGCTCTGTTCTTTCCTGTTCAACATCGGTGGCTAATTACTGGATTGGCTATTAGAGGTTGGAAATAAACTGCTGGATCCTGAATTTTAATCATCCAAACCTCAATCAATAGAAAAAAGCTTCTCAAGAGAGATTGTGAACCCCTCGAGTACTTTTGATTTAATCTGACCCGACTTCTCAATACGTTGTTCTAATTTAAATTTGCCGTCTTCATTAAAATAAATTTCCACACGATGTTTTCCGGGATCCACCAGCCAGTATTCCTTTACTCCAAATTTTTCATAAATTTCCTTTTTTTCTACCAAATCATAATAACCACTGGTAGGAGAAATAATTTCGACAACGAGATCAGGGGCTCCAGAAATATTTTTTTCGGTAATAATATGTAAATTTTCTTTGGCTATAAAAAGTATATCCGGTTGAAGTACAATGTCTTCACGTAATACCACATCTACAGGAGCATCATATATCTTACCGACTTTGTGTTCTTCAATGAATTTTCTCAATTCAAATTCCAGATTCCCGCTTACATCCTGATGGTTAGTTGAAGGAGCTGGAACCATTATAAGTTCTCCATAGATAATTTCATATCGTTTACCCTCTTCTGGTAATTTCAGATAATCCTGATAGGTAAAAAACTTCTTTTTCGATAGATAACCGGGTAGAGAATCTTTGACTTTCATTGTTTATTAATTGA
>CAZMEG010000192.1:0-4557 GCA_964565205.1 uncultured Cytophagia bacterium | reverse complement strand
GTCAAGTAGCTTGTGACATTAGGGAGTAATGGAGTTCCTGATTACTGGAATATTGGTAGGTTAGTAACTTCCGCAATCAGAAATCCCGATTCAGAAAACATACATTTACCACCCATCTCCCATCAATCATCTCCCCTCCTAATACTCGTTCCAGCTTTTAATTTGTAAATTGTTAAGAGATTTACGAGACATGGCTTCAACAAAACGGCGAGCAAGTTGCAGGTTGGTTATTAGCGGGATGCCGTAATCCACGGCTTTGCGGCGGATGAGGTAGTCGTTGGTGAGCTCTTCTTCCTGGTAATTTTTTGGAATATTAATTACCAGGTCTACTTTTTTCTCTTTTATAAATTCCAGGACATTGGGACTTTTCTTTTCAAGGGGCCAGTTCAAAACTTCACTTCTAATTCCATAAAGTTTCATAAAATGAGCCGTACCCCGGGTAGCATAAATTTTTACTCCCATTTGCTGCAGGAGTCGAGCACTGGAAATAAATTCTGCTTTATTTTCCAGTGGGCCGGTAGAAATAAGAAGGGATTTTATCGGGATTTTGAATCCTACCGAGATGAGTGCTTTGAGAAATGCCTCCTCGAAATCGTCTCCGAGACAACCCACTTCACCGGTAGAGGCCATCTCCACCCCCAGAGTAGGATCCGCACCGTCGAGGCGTGTAAATGAAAACTGTGGTGCTTTTACTCCCACGTAATCCATCTCAACAAAAGAATGATCGAATTTCTCAACGGGTTCTCCCATCAGAATTCGGGTAGCCATATCGATAAAGTTGGTCCTGTAAACTTTGGAAACGAAAGGAAAACTTCTGGAGGCACGGAGATTGCATTCGATTACCATCACCTTATTATCTTTAGCAATAAACTGAATATTAAAAGGACCGGTTATCTCCAGTGCCCGGGCGATCTGTCTGGCTATATTACGAACCCGTCGTATGGTTTCGATGTACATGCGTTGAGGGGGCAAAACCAGCGTGGCATCTCCGGAATGAACGCCGGCATTCTCCACATGTTCGGAAATGGCATATACCACCACCTCCCCATGGTCTGCTACGCCATCAAATTCAATCTCTTTAGCATTTTCAACAAATTTGGAGATGACCACGGGATGCTCTCTGGAAATTTCCACGGCGCGGTTTAGAAATTTTTCCAGCTCTTCGTCCGTAGAAGCCACGGCCATGGCAGCCCCACTGAGCACATAAGAGGGACGCACCAGAACCGGATATTTCACCGAATCAGCAAAAGCTTTCGCCTCCTCAACCGAAACCAGCTCCCTCCAGGGGGGTTGATCGATTTGAAGGTCATCCAGTAAAGAAGAAAACTTGTGGCGATCTTCGGCCCGATCGATATTTTCCGGCGTCGTACCCAGCACATTTAATCCTGCACGACTCAACTTCAGAGCAAGATTATTGGCAATCTGTCCCCCCATGGAAATAATGAGGCCAAGAGGTTTCTCCTTCTGGTAAATTTCATATACGCTTTCCAGGCTCAGTTCATCAAAATAGAGGCGATCACATTCATCGTAATCAGTGCTTACCGTTTCTGGATTGTAATTGATCATAATGGTATGATAACCCAGTTTGCGCAGGGTCATCACAGTGTTAACACAGCACCAATCAAACTCTACCGAACTACCGATACGATAAACTCCGGAACCCAGCACAATCACCGAATTGGATTGCTGGAAGTCAATATCATCAACTGAACCATTATAGGTTAAATATAAATAATTAGTTTGAGCCGGATATTCAGCGGCCAGAGTGTCAATCTGTTTTACGCAGGGTTGTAATCCGTAGTTTTTGCGCATATTACGGATTTCGTCTTCACGGCTATTTAAAATTCGGGCGATCTGTATGTCGGAAAATCCAGCCTGTTTGGCTTCCAGCAGAATCCCGCGAGGACATATACCATTAGCATAGCGTGAAAGTTTGGACTGGATTTTTAAAATGTTTTGTATCTTAAATAAAAACCAGTGGTCGATTCTGGTAAGTTCATGGATCTGATCTACATTCATGCCCGACTTGAAGGCCTCAGCAATGGCAAAAATGCGCTCATCGGTAGGATTTTTCAGGGCATCTTTCAAATTATCAAAGTGAAAGCGATTGTTATTTGCAATGAGGCCATCGACTCCCACATCCAGCATTCTCAGAGCTTTTTGCAAAGCTTCTTCGAAAGATCGGCCGATAGCCATAACCTCGCCTACCGATTTCATACCGGAACCTATGCGTGTGGATACTCGACGGAATTTTCTTAAATCCCAGCGTGGTATTTTCACCACTACATAATCAAGCGCTGGCTCAAAACAAGCCATTGTAGTACGTGTAATGGAATTTTTCAAATCAGTGAGTCCATAGCCCAGGGCTAATTTTGCCGCAATAAAAGCCAGGGGGTAACCGGTAGCCTTGGAAGCTAATGCAGAACTGCGGGAAAGTCGTGCATTTACCTCAATCACTCGATAATCACCATTTTCAGGATTCAAAGCAAACTGGATGTTACATTCCCCGATAATACCAAGATGACGCACGACTCGAATGGCAATTTCACGTAACTTGTGGTACTCTTCGTTATTTAAGGTCTGACTGGGCGCCACTACAATACTTTCACCTGTATGAATCCCCATGGGGTCAAAATTTTCCATATTACACACTGTAATGCAATTATCATAGCGATCGCGTACTACCTCATATTCCACTTCTTTCCAGCCTTCCAGATATTCTTCCACCAGAATCTGACTGGTATGCGAAAAGGCTTTGGTGGCAAGTTCCTGTAATTCATTTTCATTTGCACAAACTCCGGACCCAAGTCCCCCCAGGGCATAGGCAATACGGATCATCACCGGGTAACCCAGTTGTTCTGCAGTAGCCAGTGCCTCATGGATTGAATGCACCGCCACACTCCTGGGAACCTTCACATCGATTTCTTGCAACCGCGCCACAAAGCGACCCCGATCTTCGGTGTCCTCGATGGCCTGTAAAGGACTGCCCAGAACCTGTACATCATATTTTTCCAGTATCCCGTT
This sequence comes from uncultured Cytophagia bacterium, assembly GCA_964565205.1. Taxonomy (GTDB): domain Bacteria; phylum Zhuqueibacterota; class Zhuqueibacteria; order Oceanimicrobiales; family CAZMEG01; genus CAZMEG01. The sequence goes on along the minus strand of CAZMEG010000192.1, from coordinate 1,533 downwards.
TCTGAATAATTCCAATCCACAATTAAGAGCTGTCTGCCCACCAAAAGCCAGAAAAATACCATCCGGCTTTTCTTTCTGGATGACACGTTCCACAAAATAGGCATTTACCGGCAGGAAATATACTCTCTCAGCCAGATGTTCAGAAGTCTGAATGGTAGCAATATTAGGATTAACCAGAATACTTATGACCCCGGATTCTTTTAACGCTTTAATGGCCTGGCTTCCGGAGTAGTCGAATTCCCCGGCCTCGCCTATTTTTAGCGCCGAACTGCCCAGGATAAGAACTTTTTTGAGGTTATTCTGCATATTAATTATAGTTAAAAGTTACATTACTTCATGGAAGATGTACAGATTGTTCTATGGAGTTGTTATATACTTTACATTAATCCAACAATCCATTCTGGTTTATTCCAAAATTAAGTTTTGAGCATACTCACAAATTCATCAAAAATAAATTGCGTATCTACCGGGCCAGGGTTGGCCTCCGGGTGAAATTGCACACTCATAAATGGTCTGGAACGGTGGCGTATCCCTTCGTTGGTGCCATCATTGGCATTAAAAAACCAGGGCTCCCAGTCGTCGCTTAACGAATTTTCATCTACTGCATAGCCGTGATTTTGTGATGTAATGTAACACCGTTTACTGCCCACCATTATGCAAGGCTGATTTTGGCCGCGATGGCCATATTTGAGCTTATAAGTATCAGCACCTGCCGCAAGCGCCAGCACCTGGTGACCGAGACAAATCCCCAGGATAGGCCGACCCTCCCTTAACAATTTCTTGACCTGTTGAATGGTCGCTGCACACATTTTGGGATCCCCCGGACCATTGGAAATCACCACGCCATCAAAATCCTCCTGACCGAGATCCCAGTTCCAGGGCACTACACGCACGGCAAGGTTTCGCTTAACCAGTGATCGAACAATGTTATATTTGCAACCACAATCGACCAGTAAAACCCGCTTTTTGCCTTTGCCAAAATCCTGTGGTTTTACTCGAGAAACTTTAGCCACTAAATTCTGCTGATTGGGATCAAAAAAATCCAGTTGTTGATCCTGGACGATGATTTTACCCAGCATAACTCCATGTTCTCGTAGCTTCTGAGTAAGATATCGAGTATCTAAACTCCATAGACCGGGTATTTCGTGCTGCTTTAACCAGGTATCCAAATTCGTAAATCCACTCCAGTGACTAAAATCAACCGAATGCTGGGATACAATCAACCCGGCAATATGAATTTTGTTGGATTCAAAATATTCTGATAAAGACGCTTCTTCTGTCCGGTCAGAGGGTACACCATAATTTCCAATCAGGGGGTAAGTTAATACGAGAATCTGGCCTTTGTAAGAAGGGTCGGTGAGACACTCAGGGTAGCCCACCATGCCCGTATTAAATACTACCTCACCCGCCACTGACTTCAAGCTACCAAAGGCCTTTCCTATATATACAGATCCATCTGCTAAAATAAGTTTTGCGTCCATAAAATAAAATAATTATCCTGAAAACTCGATTTTCTTCGATAAAAATTTATTC
>CAZMEG010000191.1:0-6694 GCA_964565205.1 uncultured Cytophagia bacterium | reverse complement strand
CTTGAACTTCTGGGTGCAATTTTGTACCTCATGGTTCATCACAACCTGTTCACGTAGAATACATTAAATCTATTATTATTAAAATATTAAAACGGTTAAAAACCACCCTGGCACATGGCTTGCAGTTATGAGGCACCAGAAATAAAAAACAAACTTAAAAATCATTAAGGAGGTGCTATCATGAATTACTTCAAAAAATTCTCTGCGATGTTATTATTGACAGGATTATTTTTGCTCCCTTCAATAGTTGCAGCGCACACCCGAATTTATGTGCGAATTGGGCCGCCACCGGTCAAAAAAGTCAAAGTAATAAAACCGTGCAAACCTCATGGCAATTATATCTGGGTTTCCGGGCACTGGATTTTTAAAAAAGGCAAATATGTGTGGGTTTCAGGCCACTGGGTAAAAAATCGCCCTGGCTATGTTTATGTACCAGCTCACTGGAAAAAATCGCCTCGTGGATGGTATTTTGTACCGGGACACTGGGTGAAAAGATAAAAGGACGAGCCTATCAGGGAGGATTCAGGGGTGTCAGTAAATGATCTGGCACCCCTAAATTTTTATCTGTTGCCAGTAATATGGTAAATAATCAAACAAGGCCGTTCTGGAATCATAAAACCAGGAAATCCCTCCACCTAAAATAATTGACAGCACCAGGATAAAGATGAAGGTTTTTACATAGCTTAAATTAAAAACAATCTTAACAGCTCGAAACAATCGAATGATCCACCAGATAAAAAATAATGCGACCATCCACTCACCCATGTGCTGCCAATCGGGTTTATTAATGATTCTATAATAAATTGGAGTGAATGGAAGCAGCCAGATCAAACTTGCTGATGCCCAAAATACGGTTGTAAATATCTGCTGGATGGTTAATTTTTTATCCATAATAAAGGCGGCCATTCTCATCAAGACTACCAGAATTAAAACAGCGAGATTTAGAAGTAGCGCTAAAATAACAATAGCCGCGAAAGGATGCCAGACTAACCAGATGGCAAAAATTTTAATTGAGGGCCTTATTAACATTAGACTTAAAATTTCATCAAAAATTTGATTGTTACGAAATCTGAAAGCCAGACTCGAAAATGTTATGCTCAGGATCACTGAAATGGCTAAGTTAAGAACAAATGTGTCCCACAGTGGCATCTTTCGATATTCTAATAAATCCATATAAAAACCATGCGGGTAAATAAATATGCGCTTCAGATTTTGCCGAAGTCTTCGATTACGATTAAAATTAAATAAAAAAAACAGAATACAACCCAATCCAGCGAGAGGAAATACGATCGGGTTATCTTCATCTAAATCGATTTCGCCAATTTCTGGTAATTTTTCATTATGGAATTTAGCTCGAACCACATCATTGACCAACCGCTTTTTACGATCTATCGTGTAAATGCCTGTAGGATGAATTAAATTTGATGGAACACCATCCACTAAACCCGGTTTTGCACCATGCCAATCAGCGAAATCCTGAATAAAAATTCCATTATTTTGCAATAATTTAGTTTTTTGCATGGCTATAACCATTTTAGAAGCCTGAACTTTATCTTTTACTAATTTGATATCATTAATCCCGGATTCATCATTTACAGTAACTTTATTTAACCAGGGGTACCCTGTGCCGATTATAGTTGCAATATCCGGATTATTTTTCTGCCAGGTATTTAACCATTCATCTATATTTTGCGGTTCTAAATTAAATAAGTCAAGATAATAGAGCTGAATTAGACTTTTGGGCATCCCTATATTTTGCCTGGTCACAAGGTAATTAATTTTAGTAGTTGTTTTATCGAGCAAATGTTTTAACTTGACAAGAAATTCCCGTGTGCGGGTTTTTTGAGGTTCTAACTCATAACCAAACCCTACCGCTGCTACCGAGATATGTTGTAGTGCCATATTTAATAAATTTTCATAATAGTGTAAGGCGATTCTTTCAAATTTCTCATCGGCAAATCGGTTCTCAGGAATTGCATATAAAGGACCTTCAAGAAATACCAGCAGTCCTATTTCATCACAAGCGTCTAAAAAATAAGGGTGAGGCGGTAAACCAACCACACGAACAGTATTAGCCCCCAAATCTTTAATAACCTGCAATTCCTCGCGTAATGTCTTTAAACTCACTGCCTGACCTATTTGGGGGAAATCTTCATACCAGCTAATTCCTTTAATCTGGAATGGTTTACCATTAAAAATAATCTGGGTACCTGAAATTTTAAATTCGCCTATACCCAATTTACGATTAATTTCATCTTGAAGGTGCCCATTAAAATATAATTGAGCCCGTAAATTATATAATCTTGGAGAATTCGGATCCCACCAGTTAAATTCCTGAAGACTCAATAGTGTATCAATGAGCACGGTTGAATCATTAAGTTTAACGGGTAAACTTAAACGAGCCACTGGCTTCTGATTTTCAGGAAAAAATAATTCTAATTTTAAACGAATTTGATCTGACTTTTTGATTTCAGGGGTAAAATAAGATCGCTTTATGGAAGTAGAAACTTTTAACCTGCATTTTGCATAATTTTCCAAAAAATCCAGAGAGGTATTTATTGAATCGATATGTAGGTTCGGTAAAGCCAGAATAAAAATATCCCGGATAATACCTCCATAATTATAAAGTAATTTGGGGCGATGTTTTAAAGGTAACCCATAACGTGCGTCCGTTCGATTATCCACCACCACCAGTATTTCATTTAATTGATTAAAATTTAAAAAATCCCGCTGGATTGGAATTTCTACGGGAAGGGAGGCTCCTTCAAAAGTAGCAACAAATTGTTTATTAATGAAAATAGTGAATTTGTTATTAATGCCCAGTATTTTAATTTTAAATGCGTAATTATAAAGGCTGGAATCGATTCTAAAATTTCGACGAAATTCCACCCTATCTTCAAATCGATAAGCTCCAGGAACACTTACTGAAACCCACCTGTTATGATTGTCTTTTTTAGCTTGAAATTTACCATTGAGATTTATCACTTTGCGAGTAGAACTTTTAATGCAGGTTTCCACATAATGGACACTCAGGCTATCCTGTGGGCGATTCAGATATTGAGATGACCAATCCTGGGATAAACTCGAGTGTACCGCAAAGAGAAGCATGGTAAAAAATACGATTGTACATTTGAATCCGCTCATTTCAGATTCCCAATTTAACAATTTTGATTGTAAAATCAAGCGGTCATTCTTTTTTACTTTTGCCTTTACTTTTTTTTAATTTTTTATTATAATCGATGCTCAAAGGCAATACTATTTACCTGCGTTATTTATAAATTTTGTTAACCAAGACTGAATTTGCATAATAACTCACAGTAGAATAATGAAATACTTGAATGTTGAAATATTGAGGAAGTACTCAGGATGTTTTTGATCGGGAATAAATTAAATGTGGAGCTTATGAAAAAATTCATAATTTGGATGACATTGACTGGATTTTGCGGTTTAAATATTTCAATTCTTTTAGGTCAGGAAAGTCAGAAAGAGTCAGGTGAGATTCAGATTGCGCAGGATTTGCCAGACTCTTTGGAAGTTTCTGTACCCTTAGTAGCCCTGAAAAATGTTCCATTTAAATTGACTATTACAGCATTCCGAGAAGACGGGACCATAGCGAAAAAATATAACGGTTTGGCCACTTTACAAAATGTTTACACAAAAACTGACTCAGGTATTCAAGCCTTAACCGAAGGTGTGCCATTTACTCGGGGAGTGGCCACGCTTAATAACGTTTTAATTCCAGAAATTGGATCGCATACCATTATCGTTGAGACCGCATCCATTTCTTCACAAAAAGACCTCAGAGTAATTCCCGGATTTCTGAGTTTACTCCCACCACTTTTTGCAATATTTCTGGCGTTTGTTGCAAGGCAGGTTTTAATCTCCTTATTTTGTGGCATCTGGCTGGGAGTAATTTTTTTATATGATTATAATCCCATTTTAGGTTTTATACGAACACTCGACACCTATATTGTAAATTCCCTGGCCGATCCTGACCATGCGGCTATAATCATTTTCAGTTTAACCCTGGGTGGCATGGTGGGGGTTATTTCAAAAGCAGGGGGCACTCAGGGTATTGTACAAAAACTTTCAAAGTTTGCCAATCATCCACGGGGGGGTCAACTGGCAACATGGGCGATGGGTTTATTTATATTTTTCGATGATTATGCAAATTCTCTCATTGTAGGTAACACCATGCGGCCCTTTACGGATAAATTGAGAATCTCCCGGGAGAAGCTTTCGTATATTGTAGATTCAACGGCTGCACCTGTGGCATCCCTGGCTCCCATTTCTACCTGGGTGGGCTTTCAAGTTGGGCTCATTGACCAGGCCTTTAATAGCTTGAATATTCCCCATGATGGTTATTTAATCTTTCTACAGTCTATTCCTTTTTCTACTTATAGCATCTTAGCTCTTGTATTTGTTTTTGTCATCGCAATCACCCTGCGGGATTTCGGTCCCATGTATGCGGCTGAAGTTCGCGCAGCAAATTCAGGCAAGGTCTTACGCGACGGAGCCCTGCCTCTAACAGACAGTGCTGCCCTGGATATGATAGCCGATGATAAGACTCCGCAGCGATGGTATAACGCCTTAATTCCCATCACAACGGTCATACTGGTAACTTTAGTTGGATTGTACATAAATGGAAGAATCAATTTAGGTGAAGAGGCAGCCGGGGCACGTTTGGGGCAAATTTTTGGTGCGGCTAATTCCTTCAATGTGTTAATGTGGGCTTCTTTTACAGGACTTTTAGTGGCGGCCATAATGGTTCTATTGCAAAAAATTTTAAATCTGGGAGAAATAATTAATGCAACTCTGAGTGGTTACAAATCCATGCTCTTAGCAGCTATGATATTAATCTTAGCCTGGTCAATTGGAGCCATCTGTAATGATTTGCACACCGCCGATTATGTTATCGAATTTTCCCGCAATCTTATTTCACCGCATTTAATCCCCTTGATCACTTTTGTAGTGGCTGGTTTTATTAGCTTTTCCACCGGGACCTCCTGGGCAACCATGGCTATTCTAACGCCTATTGTGGTGCCTATGGCGTACAAATTACCCCTGGCAGCCGGAATTAATAGTACGCTTAGCCATGAAATTTTAATCAGCACTGTGGGGGCTGTGCTTTCCGGCTCTGTGCTTGGCGACCATTGCTCCCCCATATCGGATACCACAATTCTGTCCTCCATGGCTTCCGCCGCAGATCACGTGGATCATGTGCGCACCCAATTACCTTATGCACTCATAGTGGGACTGGTAGCCTGTCTTTCAGGTTATTTACCAAATGGCTGGGGTATTCACACGTATTTTTCTCTTGCAGGTGGTGTGATTCTTATATTTTTGATTATAATTTTGCTCGGGAAGAAAATAACCACATGAAAATGTCTGATCCTGAATAGTTCCTAATTCATAAGGAGTATTGAAATGATGGATTAATGGATGATTGAAAAATCTTTCCCATTTCTCTAACACTCCATACCTATTTAGGTGGAAGAATTGTTCGGGTTAAAGAGGTTCAACTTCAGGAGTGAGATAAATATTTTTATATTTTACATACCTTTCAGCAGATAGTTTAATGCGTTCAATTTCTTCCTCACTCAAACTTCTTTTTACGATAGCGGGAACTCCGGCCACCAGGGAATGATCTGGAATTTTTTCACCTTCACGAACAAGAGAGCCAGCCGCCACGAGGCTGAATTCACCAATTTGAGCACCATCCAGCACTCTTGCCCCCATGCCAATCAGGCAGTAATCTCCAACCGTACAACCATGTAAAATGGCTCCATGCCCCACAGTTACACCCTGACCAATTTGCAGAGGCCAGCGTTCAAGAGTAACATGGAGAATACAACCATCCTGGATATTGGTTCGAGCCCCAATGCGGATAAAATTCACATCGCCACGAATAATTGAATTAAACCAGACACTGCAGTCTTCGCCAAACTCCACCTCTCCGATCACTGTTGCATTCGGTGCAATGAACACACTTTTAGGAATCTTAGGCATTTTGTCTTTGTACCTGTATTTCATACTCCCCTCCTGTTTTTCATGGAATTAGTCTAACTGATTGGCTATTTTCACAGCGCGAATAATAGATTCAGTAACCAGTTCAGCCGCTACTGCTCCAATGGTCATGACGTCTCCCTTTTTCTGACCCACAGAGAGACAAAAAACAACGTCTCCATCATAAGGGGTATGAGCCGGAGATATGGTTCTACCAAGGCCATCCTGGGCCATTTGAGCAACTTTTATGGCTTCTTCTTTGCTTAATAGAGCATCTGTGGCCACCACAGCTAATGTGGTGTTTGTGGCAGGTTGAAAGGGGTTTACAGGGTGCTCCTTTAAATAGTTCAGGGTGTTAATGAACTCACCTGTTTTGGGATTTCGGGCCCCGGCAAGGATTTTTCCAGTCTGTGGTTCAATGATGTCTCCAAGGGCATTTACCACAGTTAGAGCCCCCACCCACAAATCATTTATTTTAAGTGAAGCAGTCCCAATGCCTCCAAACATACAATTTTCGTGGCCCAAAATTTTACCAACCGTGGCCCCGGTTCCGGCCCCCACTCGACCTTCGGAAACATTTTCTGAAGTTGCATTTGTTGCTGCAGCATAACCCATTTGTTTATCGGGCCGTACGCTGGGGTCGCCTTCTTTTAAATCAAATATTACCGCGGCTGGTACGATGGGCACT
>CAZMEG010000190.1:0-6717 GCA_964565205.1 uncultured Cytophagia bacterium | reverse complement strand
GGCAAAAAGAAAGAAAAAAAATGAAGAAAAAAGGAAAATTCAAACGTGGATATGAGTAAATAATTCCATATTTTGACTACAAAAACCCCTATTTATGTAGGGGTTTTTATTTATCTTGAATAATTCGTAAATTTATTTTATTTGTAAAATTGGATTAACATAATCAAAAAGACTATGGCAAAAGGTATTACAAAACGTTCCGTTGATTATTCTCGCTGGTATTTAGATGTTATTTCTGCGGCTAAACTGGCCGATTATGCCCCGGTTAAAGGTTGTATGGTCATTCGACCCAATGGTTATGCTATCTGGGAGAATATGCGGGATATTTTAGACCGTATGTTTAAAGAAACCGGGCACGAGAATGCTTATTTCCCATTGTTCATCCCAGAAAGTTTTATCAAAAAAGAAGCCGAGCATGTGGAAGGATTTGCCCCTGAATGTGCGGTAGTCACTCATGGTGGCGGCAAAAAATTAGAAGAACCCCTCATCGTTCGTCCAACTTCGGAAACCATCATCTGGGCGATGTATAAAGACTGGATACAGTCGTATCGTGATCTTCCATTGCTGATCAACCAATGGGCTAATGTTGTTCGGTGGGAGTTACGAACCCGATTGTTTTTGCGAACCATGGAATTTCTCTGGCAAGAGGGTCACACTGCGCACGCCACCGAAGAAGAGGCTGAAAAAGAAGCCCTTACAATTCTGGAAATCTACAAAAATTTTGCAGAAAATTATATGGCTATGCCAGTAATTACTGGTGTGAAAACAGAAAAGGAGCGTTTTGCTGGTGCCGTGCGTACCTATACCATCGAAGCGATGATGCAGGACCGCCGGGCTTTGCAGGCCGGGACTTCTCACAATCTTGGCCAAAATTTTGCCAAAGCCTTTGACGTTAAGTTTCAGGACGAGAAGGGGGAACTCCAGTATGTCTGGGCTACCAGTTGGGGCGTTTCCACACGTTTGATTGGTGCGCTCATCATGACGCATAGTGATGACAACGGTTTAATCGTCCCTCCCAGGCTCGCCCCTACGGAGGTAGTGATTGTGCCTATATGGACCGGTGATGAAGAGAAAAATAAAATTTTAGCACAAATCAATCAGGTTACTAAAGATTGGAAAGGCTCGATCAAATTTAAAGTGGATGATCGAGAACAATATCGCCCGGGCTGGAAATTTAATGAGTGGGAAAAAATGGGGGTCCCAATTCGAATTGAATGGGGACCCAGAGACATGGAAAATAAGCAGGCTGTAATGGTGCGACGTGATACCGGTGAAAAACAATCTGTGGCCCAATCCGCATTAAAAGAGACCACTAAGGAACTACTGGAGGAAATTCAAAATAATTTGTATAATCGTGCTCTTGAATTTCGTGAAAAGCATACCTATATCTGTGACGATTATACAAAATTTAAAAAGGATATCGAAGAGATTGGCGGTTTTTATCTTATTCACTGGTGCGGAAGCCGCACCTGTGAAGATCGTCTGCAAGAGGAAACCAAAGCCACAATCCGTTGTATCCCCTTTGATCAAATGAAAGAATCGGGTAAATGCTTATTATGTGGTAATAGTTCTGAGGGTCGTGTTATAGCGGCTAAAGCTTATTAGCTGAAAAAGGATCGAAACAAAACATCAAATGAAGTATTGGATTGAGGAGGTTAGATGATTGCAAGTTTTTAGGCTGTCTTTTAGTTCCATTTCCCCGATATTGCATTACATTAACGAAAAGGATAGTTTTCATCATCACCTTCCAAACCAGTTAAGATTGTCAAACTAGTAGAGCAGGAAGGGTCTCGCCGGGCTCTTTACAACAAATAGTGTTTGGTAGTCCTCGGCGATGACACCTTCGGACCAGATTTTTTGATTTTTCGACAGTCACATTAGGTTTCACAACATGTTTCATTCGGATTAATTCGGAGGTTGAAGTGGAAGAAACATTAATCAGGATATTTCAAAAGGCCAGTAATATAGTATGGGGTCCTCCTATGCTGGTTCTCCTGGTGGGGACCGGCATATTTCTTACTATCATACTTCGTGGTTTGCAGGTTCGGGGTTTATTGCATTCACTCTATCTGGCTTTCATAAAACGAAAAGAGACCGAGCATAGTGAAGGCGATATAACTCATTTCCAGGCGCTGATGACGGCCCTGGCAGCCACGGTCGGCACCGGCAACATTGCCGGTGTTGCTACGGCCATTACTCTGGGTGGTCCCGGAGCCCTTTTCTGGATGTGGATCACTGGATTATTTGGTATGGCAACCAAATATTCTGAAGCGGTTTTAGCAGTCAAATATCGAGAGGTAGACAAATTTGGCACGATGAGTGGCGGTCCCATGTATTACATCTCTAAAGGCCTGGGCTGGAAATGGCTGGGCACTCTCTTTGCGATTTTTGCTTCAATCGCGGCTTTTGGTATCGGCAATATGGTACAATCCAATTCCGTTGCCGATGCCATCCATGCGCACTTTGGGGTACCTTTCTGGATAACAGGTGTGGTCCTAACCGTTGCAACAGGGCTGGTAATTATTGGTGGCATCAAAAGCATCGCCAGGGTCACAGAAATTATTGTACCTTTTATGATAGTCTTTTACATCTTGGGCGCCCTGGGGGTTTTAATTTTAAAATTTCAGGCAATTCCTCAAACTTTTGCGCTGGTATTTAAACACGCTTTTACTCCAGTAGCTGCAACGGGGGGTTTTGCCGGGGCTCTGGTTATGCAAACTGTTCGGTGGGGTGTGGCACGAGGGGTATTCTCCAATGAAAGTGGTCTGGGTAGCTCACCAATTGCGGCAGCGGCGGCTCAAACTAAAGATCCTGCCACGCAGGCCCTGGTTTCCATGACACAAACTTTCATCGATACCATCGTAGTATGCTCCTTTACAGGTTTTGTGATTATTTCCACCGGTGTTTGGACCTCTGGAGAAACGGGGGCTCCCCTTACCTCAACAGCTTTCAGCCATGGTTTGCCGGGACAATGGGGCGGGTTAATCGTAGCACTGGGTCTCATCTTTTTTGCCTATTCCACGATCCTGGGATGGAGCTATTACGGAGAAAAATCGTTAGAATATTTGTTAGGAGAAAAATCTGTACGACCTTACCGTGTTTTGTTCTGTATTTTTGTGGGCATCGGGGCTGTGGTCAAGTTAGAACTGGTATGGAGTATAGCCGATGTTTTTAACGGTCTCATGGCCATACCGAATTTGATCGGTTTATTGCTATTATCAAAAGTCATTGTCGATGAGACTCAAAAATATTTCCAAAATCGTAAATGAGTAATTTAAATTTTAAATCTGGATATGTTGCGATAGTGGGCCAACCCAATGTAGGCAAGTCCACACTTATCAATAACTTCGTAAATTATAAAGTTGCGGCTGTCACTCCAAAACCACAAACCACCCGTCATCAGATTCGTGGCATTTTGAATGGTGAAAATTACCAGATAATTTTTCTGGATACACCTGGTTTAATTCATCCTAAATACAAATTGCATGAAGCCATGATAAAAGCGGCGCATCGAGCTTTACAGGACGCCGATGTTATTCTTTTCATGGTCGAAGCCGCTTCCACACCTGACCCTGAAGATGTAAATTTGCTGGAAGAAATTCTTAAGACAAATACAAATTTCATTCTGGTCATCAACAAAATTGATAAAATTTCCAAAGGTAAAATTTTACCGCTCATCGATTACTACCGCCGCTATGAACAGATCAAAGCCTTTGTACCTATTTCTGCCCTTCATGCCGATGGTCTGGAAAATCTGAAAAAGGAAATCTTAAATTTACTTCCTGAACAACCGCCTTTTTATCCTCCCGATTTAATAACCGATCACCCGGAACGTTTTCTGGTTTCCGAAATCATCCGAGAAAAAATCTTTCAAAAATATGGTGAAGAAATCCCTTACGCTACCACTGTGGAAATTGAAGAATTTAAAGAACATCCCGGTGATAAAGATTACATTCGAGCAGTTATTTACGTTGAAAAGGAGGGTCAAAAAGGAATTATTATTGGCAAAAAAGGAACAGCATTAAAAGAAGTGGGACGATTAGCACGAGAGGAAATTGAATTTCTGCTGGGTCGACCTGTTTATCTGGAGTTGTGGGTCAAAGTAAAAGAAAAATGGCGGCAAAATGAGAAGCTCCTGCGCGAGTTCGGTTATTTTAATTAATGGAAATTCAAATTCATACGACAACGACGGAGAGAAACTAAGATGCACGAAAAACCTTGTAAAGCTGCTGGTTGTTATTTTAATGCCATTTACAACTCTGATTTTTGCTGGCAACATACTGTTGATAAGGATGGCTATCGACAACAAATTTCAACCCTGGTTAAAAAGGGACACAAATTTGAACAGGCCAATTTTGCCAAGGTTAATTTTGGTGAAGTAGATTTCTCCGGTGGCATTTTTTTGCAGAGCAATTTTAATGGTGTAAATTTTAGAGAAGCCAGGCTTGAACGGGCAAATTTCAACGGATGTACATTTCGTCGAGCTAACCTGGAAAATAGCTCTCTTATCAAAAGTCATCTGGTGGCTACTAATTTTGAAGGCGCCCATTTGCATGGTTCTGAGCTTGTAGAAGTAGATGTGCAGGAATCGATTTTAAATTACGCTAATTTGGGCTATGCGAATTTAAAGGATGCCAATCTTTTTAAAGCCCAGGCCAGTCATGCCAGATTTATTCGGACCAATCTTGAGAGGGCTATTTTGTCCCGGGGGAATTTTGCCTATGCCGTATTCTACGGGTCTTTTGCCAAAGGTGTCAAAGGTGAATTAGCCATATTGGGTGGGAGTTTACTGTGGGAGACCAATTTTGAAGGGGCTGATTTTAATCGAGCGAATTTTGTGGGGTGTGATGCGCGAGAATCTATTTTTAAAAAAGCCAATTTACATTTTATTCGTGCAGGAGGGGCCAATTTTTCTTATGCCAATTTCGAATCGGCCGATTTAACCCGGGCTATCTGTCGGGAAGCCGATTTTACTCAGGCTATTTTCATAAAAGCCAAAATCGATGGAGCGGTATTTGAAAGAGCTAAATTAATTTTAATTACCCCAGAAAAGGTTGATTTCACCAGAGCAGCCAACATACAGGGTGCTGAATTCTAAAAGGAGTGATTATGCTAAAAGTTGTACTGTTTCCATTACAGGTTAATTATGTAAATAGTTACCTGATTTATCATCCTCAAACCCTTGATGCCTTTCTTGTAGACTGTGGAGCCTTTGAACCATCATTACGAGATTTTATTAAAAACAATCGCTTAAATCTAAAATTTTTGCTGTTGACACACAGCCATTATGATCATGTAGACGGCGTTCCCGATTTTCAGAAAGAATATAAAGTTCCCATATATTCAGCAAACCCAGATTATGATGTTCAGATAGCTGAAGGTCAATCCATTGCATTTGATTCATACGAAATTAAAATATTGGAAACTCCGGGACACACCGATGATAGTGTATCTTATTATCTCGAAGGAGCCGTTTTTGTAGGTGATGCCATTTTTGCCGGTGCTGTAGGGGGGACGTCTCACCGGAGCAATTTTGAGACTGAAACAAGAAATGTCTGGGAGAAAATTTTCCGTTTACCGGACGAAACCATTATATATCCAGGGCACGGTGCGGCCTCTACGGTTGCAATTGAACGTCTCTACAATCCCTTCTTTGACCAATTTGTTTGAGATTTGCATTATGAAAAAATCAGTATTTAAGGTGGGCTTTTCTTATATTTTCTTAATGACCATTATTGTCTGGCAAAATTGCGCGCCCTCCGGGGTTAAATATGGGCGCATCCATCAGCCAAGTATACGCATTGGTATTTTAGAGGGACGAAATTCCGTAGATTTCAAAATTCCAGGAAGAGTTACTTTTATCAGTACGGATGGGGATTTTGTCCTTCGTGGTCTGGAAGGAGGGCACTGGCGGGTGGAAGTCCTCGATGCTACACCGGCAACGTATCGATACCGCCTTTCGGTTACTTATACACGAGATCGTTTTGAAGCTGAAGAAGTTGTCCAAAAACTAAAAAATATGGGGTTAGAGGCCATCATTAAAAAATACCCACTGGAACCACGCTGGGAAATTCCCTACGTAAAAAATCAGAGCTTTCAGGTTCTTCTTGATGAGGTTTTTGATAACGAAATCCTTGCCCGGTTTGCCCAGGAAAATTTAAAAAATAAAATTCAAACGGAAATTTTCAAAGAAGTAAAAAGCGAGTCCCAAGGAATTTTAAGATTTAAAAATCTCGATAATCAATATAGTTTTGATTCGAAAAAACCTATTCAAATACTAACAAACGAAGTGGAGATCGCCAACGTTGAAGTCGGCAAAGGATTTCACTGGGCTAACAATCAAACCCGCAGCTATACTGGAACGATTGAATTTATTCTGGATCGGGATGGTCTCCTTACAGTAGTTAATGAATTACCCATAGAAGAGTATTTAAAAGGGGTGGTGCCTTCGGAAATGCCTTCCAGATTCCCTCTGGAAGCTCTAAAAGCTCAAGCCGTGGCCGCACGTGTAGAGGCTCTGGCTAAGCGAGGGCTACGTCATCCAAACGATCCTTACGATTTATGCGACGATGTTCACTGTCAGGTTTTCAGTGGTAAAACGCGAGAAACCGCAGCGACCAATCGGGCGGTCTCAAGTACCAAAGGGATCGTTATGGTCTATCGAAACAACCTTGTTCATGCGTTTTATTCTGCGGTTTGTGGAGGCCACACCGAAGA
>CAZMEG010000189.1:1852-6728 GCA_964565205.1 uncultured Cytophagia bacterium | reverse complement strand
GTGCAGGAATGACAGCTTAAAACAAGGAATTTTTTCCAACTGGTCATTCATATTATTAGATAAATCCCACTCACCGTACTACCATTCCAAAATGACCACCCCCTGAATTTACTTCTTTTTGAGGCTTTTGATGGAATCAGTCCCCACAAAATTTAATTTGACCGCAAACGCAAGGAATTGAGTAAATTGGGTACCCGGATTGAAGTTGTTGTCGCTAACCAGTATAAATACTCGACGGCCGTCAGCCAGTCGGGGGCCAAAGGTCATGCCTTCCAGGTTATCCAGAGGTATTTCCAGTTCCTGGAGATTTAACAGCAATTCTTTCTGAGCAGCTTTTATGGTCTGGATACTGGTGTCCTTAAGAGCTGAAATAGTATGGATATCTTCGGCATCGGTCAGGGAAACACGATAGAGTTTTATACTATTCCCATAACCTGATGAAAATTCCCGTTCCATGGCGATTAATGTTGAATCATCCAATGCCAGCAGTTCAACCAGGCCGTTTACGCGAAAGGCTTTTTTCATCACAGGCCTGTGTGCAACAGGATCCACCCAGTAGAGATACTCGCTTTCAACCCTACCTGTTTTGGTATTAAATTTTAAAATTCGTACAGGACTGGCCACATTAAAATCCGATTGAGGACCGTCCTGAAATAGAGCGTTTTCGTTGGCGCTGAATAAATATTTTCCATTCGGAGTTAGGGTGAGACTTTCCAGTGAAAGGTTGGTACGAATGCCTTTTTTGTGATCTACCTGAAAGAAGTTTTGCGGAAGCTTAAAATCCCTGATATATTTGCCATCAATGGTAAATTCGCGAATGAAAGGAGAAGAAGTTTTTAGCAGACCGCCCTCTGAAGAAATAAACAGGGTACCCTTTGGATTCCACACAATGGCTTCAGGATCGATGGAATTGCGACGAAAAAATCCACCCTTTTTATCGAGGAGCATGGTGAAACCCAGACAGTTAACATCTCCATCATCCAGATGGCCATCGTTTAAATTTATTTTGACAGTAAAAAACCGGGCCGGGGCAAATTTCCCGGGATCGTCCGAGATAATGTAATAGATGTCCTGCTGGGGATTATAAGTTATGCCTGACAGCCCACCAAATTCGACCCCTTTACAGGTCATTCGCTTTTCAAATCGTGTTTCACCTAAAAAGTACCAGGTACCCAGCGATGTCTGAAATTTTTTCTGAACATTATTTTGACCATACAACCAGGTGGGACTCATCAAACAGATCCACAGTAAAAGGATGACAGAAGAACGTATTCCGGATTTTCTCATGCTGACTCCTTAATTTTTTGATTTTTCAACATAATCTATACACTTTGCGTTAGACTTTTTCGCAGTCTATTCAACTCTATTCCATGAATCCATTGTGAATATAAAATGATGCGGGATTATTAAAATCTTAACCCGTGTCCTATTATAACAAAAATAAACGAATCCTCAAAGAAATATTTTGGAGTTCCTGTTAACCAAATGAAATCATTGCTACAAGTTGGTCGTGTCTGTGAAATTAATATCACAATTCTTGCATTTTCCGATTAATTTTATAATTTTTAGCTCGATTTTGAACATAAAAATTTTTTCTCAAGAATAATTTCTTTTTGTCGAAAATATAATCTAACAATTTTTAAGAAAAAAAGTGTTGAACCCAACCGAATAAAAATATTTGTGATTTATTACATTTTAGCAACATACAAAAATTTTTTTTGTTATTTCACCTGCTTGATGGTATTAATGAATAAAATTTTTTCTAATAAAATTATTTTTTGTAGGAAAAAGTTAGTTTTACCTGTATCTGTTAAATGTTTGTCATTGAAATTAAGAATCATTCAAAATTCTTGACTGTTAAATTTAGATTTTTATTTTTGTGCCATTCAATTTTAGGGAAGACACCAGAAAGGATAAATCAGGTGTTTTGTGGGATGTGTAAGACATGAAAACTAACTAAGTTATTACTTATTCACTTAAAATTGGGGATTCATGGCCAGGAGCTCAGATCAGATTCGCAAAGTGAAAAGCTTTCCCAGAGACACTTTGGAACAGGCCAAGGTGATCCTGGAAGGCTGGAATAAAGTAGGAAATAAGCTCCTGGTACCAAATCTAAGCGTGGATGAATTTGTGAAGAAACTTCAGGAAGCTGAAAAATCGGTTGAAAAAGCTGAGGAATTGAAAATTCTCCGGGCTAAAGCCATCGAAGAGAGAAATCAATGTTTGAGCGAATTGTGGGATTTGACCAAGCGTATTAAAAATGCTGCAAAAGCCACATTCGGTGATTATTCCCCGGAATTAGAATTATTATTAGCTCAAAAGAAGGAGGACGAAAAAGGTAAGATGAGAGATTAAACTGGAATAAAAAACCACCGGTACCTTTACCTTGGAACCTTCCAAAAAAGGATGGGGCCAGATTTTGGAAGGTTGGTGCCAGAACTCAAGGTAAAAAAGTGAAAAGTTGTCTACCCATTTTTTATGGGCAGAGGCCTTTTCACTTATAAGTACCGGTGGCAAAAATAATTTAAAAAAGTCATTACAAGATATCAAGACAAAAATAAACAAATTGTAATTTTATTATCGACAATAATTTTGCAAAAATGAACCAAGGTAACCGGAGGCACAGATTTGATGAAATTTTATCACTGCAATAATTTTGAAACAGCTTGCAACATGGCTCCGGTTGCCTGGAGAGAAAAGACAGGGAAGATTTATTTAAGCTGCGAAGGAGCGCAGCATCCGGGGGGTCGTGCTCGTGGCTTCCAAACTGAAATCATTCAGAAACGGAGTTGCGGTCACGGCCCCGAAATTACAATATCATGGAGTACTGGATGAATGGATTAATGGAATAATAAGAAATATTCTATTAATCCAATATTCCAATATTTCAGGCAGAAATTGGCAGGGAAAGGGGGAAGTGGAGTGTATGCCCTTCAGTCTATGGGACTGACAGGGCGGAGCTGTGCCCAGAGTAATTTTCTTTGATAAAAAATTTAAACAAGATTCTGCAAAAACAACTTAAAGATCGTAGAGATTATACATTGACAATTTGGATTTTAATTCTTATAATCTTACGTTCCTATGATATTTGTGGAGTTCCTTTGATGAATTCTAATGAAAATTCAATTTCTGACCCCAAATTACAGCGTTACTGGTACGCTATTTACACCCGGCCCAATTTTGAAAAGCGTGTGGATCATGAACTCAAAATGAAAGGGCTGGAATCTTTTTTACCCACACGACAGGTCATCCATTTCTGGAGTGATCGTAAGAAAAAAATTGAGGAACCGCTGTTTCGTTCCTATGTGTTTATTCATGCCAATGCCCAGGAGCGCTATCTTTCTTTGCAGACCCGTGGAGTGGTACGCATGGTTTGCTTCAACGGGCAGCCAGCCCGAATTCCGGATGAACAAATTCAGAGCATCTACCGCATCCTGGAGCATGGTTATGATCCGGAACCCTATCAGTATTTAAATTTTGGTGATGAAGTAGAAATTGTGGCTGGTCCGTTACGCGGTTTGCGAGGTTTTTATATTGAAGAACGCAATCAGGGTCGCCTTGTAATCTCCATAAATGCCATTCGCCAATCCATAGCGGTAGAAGTAGAACGCGGGCAAGTACGAAAAATTCGCTCTGCTGAAGAAGTTCAGGCCAGTAAAGCTTCCAAAAAATATCTGGATAAGTTAATGGGCCGCTAAAGGTCAAACTCGAAATACACCACAACTCCAAACACACAAACACGTAAACACTCTGTTAAATCCCAAATTCCAATAGCCAAATCCAAACAAAATTAACATAAACACGTAAACACGCAAACACATAAACACTCAAACACATTTACTCCCATGTTTTCCATAAAAAAATTCAAAATCTTTATTATCATCATTACATTATTTTTATCCTCAGGTAGCCTGCAAGCTCAAGAAAGCGATCGCAGCCAGATGTTGAATCGTGCTTCACAATATATTCTGGGCGACAAAGATCAAATCCTCATCAAGGTCAATGTCTGGGGATTTGTACAGAGTCCGGGACAATACTTAATACCACGCCATACGGATTTGATTTCGCTCATTTCCTTTGCCGGTGGACCTCGAGAAGGGGCGAATCTCACCCAGGTGAAAATTATTCGTGAAGCAGAAGCGAAAAATAATGCCCGTGACGGAAATGGTCATGACGGTGATGAACAGAATTCAAGAGCTCCCATTTATACGATTAATGTAAAAGAATATCTGGAAACCGGTCGGACCGATCTCATCCCCACTCTGGAAGCTGGTGACACCATTTTAATTCCCCAGTCTTTTGGCAACAAATTTAAAAACTTTCTCGGTGTAACTTCTGTTGTGGGACTTTTGGCTGCAACCGCTACGCTGGTGTTGGTTTTTGAGCGATTGTAGCGCCAATTAAAAGGTAAGCTAACTAAAAAAGAGTTAATCATGGAAGCCAGCAATCCTTTGCAAAACACCAATGGACATGCAAGTCCCGAATTCATGCAAATGAAGCCCAAGACCATCCACGATTACATCGCCATCATGTATCGCGGGCGCTGGTGGATTCTGGGAATTTTTGTGGCGGTTATGAGTTTTGTCAGCTACCGGACTTTTACCACACCACCTACCTATCAGGCTTCTACTACGATTATGATAGATGAAAAACAGGGCGTAAGCCAGTCCCTGTTTGATGTGACCGGTTATTCTCAACAACGAACTTTAATGAACAATCAGGTGGAGATCCTCAAAAGCCGCACCTTGGCCGAAGCGGTAATTAAACGCTTGCTTCAGGTTCCAGAACGGGATTCTTTGCAGTTAATGGTCGATGTGGGCCGCACCCGATCCATTCTTAGCGCTGCCAATTCTCTCCGGCAGGCTATATCGGTTTC
>CAZMEG010000189.1:0-1842 GCA_964565205.1 uncultured Cytophagia bacterium | reverse complement strand
CATTCGCATTGAAGTCAAAGCCCCTTCACCCTTTGAAGCGGCGTTTCTTGCCAAGAGTGTGGCTAAAGTTTATCAGGAACTGGATCGAGATTTGAGTCGCGGGGAAATTTCTCAGGTGGTTCAATTTCTGGAAACCCAGTTAGAAAGAAAAGAAAAAGATTTGAAGGAAAGTGAAGAAGCCCTGCGCCGTTTTCTGGAAAAAGAAAAAATAGCCTCTCTCAGTGATGAAGCTACCCAGGTGGTGGAGCAGGGAGCTCAGTTTGAAAGCCTGTATGAAAATGTGCTTATCGAACTGGAAGTTACCCAGAAGAAACTGGAATTTCTCAAAAACCAGCTCGGTAAAAGCAAGGAAACCCTCGAAGCTGAAATTGCCCGGGTCACCAGTCCACTGGTGGATCAATTGCGCAAAGAAATGGCTGCCATCGAAGGGCGCATTGCCGTGTACCTTTCTCAGGGAATTAACGAAAATGATCCCGAGATACTCAAAGAACGGGAGAAGTTAAACAAAATTAAGAGCCGCCTTACCGAAGAGGTACGTAACCTCATTGTGCAGGGTTTACCTCCAGATGATCCACTCACTCAAGCTCAGGAACTGGTAACCAAAATCCTCACAGTCGAAACCGAAATGGCTTCTCTTAAAGCCCAGGCCGAGGCATTGAAACGAGTGGTGGAAACTTACAATAAGAAGCTGGAGTCTCTGCCGGAGAAAAATGTGCAACTGGCCCGTCTGGAGCGTAATCGTAAGGTACACGAGAATCTTTATATGATGATGAAGGAAAAATATGAAGAATCACGCATTACCCAGGCCGGACAGATCGGCAAGGTACGCATCATTGATACGGCGCTGCCTCCGGTTATCCCCATTGCTCCCAACAAAAAGCGCAATTTGTTGCTGGGTTTGCTTTTTGGACTGGGTCTGGGTATTGGGGTGGTCTGGTTACGAGATTATCTGGATACTTCCGTTCGGCGGGTGGAAGATATTGAATCGGTGGGATTGCCGGTGCTGGGGGCCATCCCCTCCATTGAACCACTGGAAACTAACGGCTATTTAAAATTTGGCAGCGGTAAAAGTGCTGAAAGTGAGACAAAGCGACGTCTGGTTACCTATTTGCGTCCCAAATCCCCGGTCAGCGAAGCTTATCGAACGCTGCGTACCAATCTTCAGTTTTCCGACACCGATCAACCGGTGCGTACCATTCTGGTAACCTCTCCTGGTCCTGGGGAGGGTAAATCCACCACGGTGGCAAACCTGGCAATCGCCATGGCTCAGCAGGGAGTGAAAACATTGTTAATTGATACCGATTTGCGTCGTCCCACATTACATCGCATCTTTGGCCTGGAAAAGCGCAAAGGCCTGACCCAGGTGGTGGTAGGCAAACTGAAGCTTCAGGAAGTCATCCAACCGTCCGGCATCGAAAATCTGGATGTGCTTACCTGTGGCATTCTTCCTCCCAATCCGGCCGAACTGCTGGGTTCCCTGCGTATGCGTGAAGTTGTGGACCAGTTGATGAAATTATATGATGTATGTTTATTCGATAGCCCGCCCCTCATTGCCGTAACCGATGGCGCCGTGCTGGCAAAGGACCTGGACGGCGTGTTGCTGGTGGTCAAGTCTGGGCAAACCCACCGGGAAGCCCTGGTACGTGGCGTGGAACTATTGCAAAACGTCAAAGCACGAATTTTTGGTGTATTGCTTAATGATGTTAGCCGTGCCAACACCTATGGTTCCTATTACTATTATTATTACTATCATTATTATTACTATTACGGTGAGGACGGGGACAAGAAGCGTAAGAAAAAGCGCGGGCATAAGAAGCATTGGCCCCAGGTATTGGGAAGGTA
>CAZMEG010000188.1:1413-6729 GCA_964565205.1 uncultured Cytophagia bacterium | reverse complement strand
TGTAATTTTAGTAAAATTAAAGAGTTACAGAGTAGGAGGAAAACAGCGTAAAAGGCGGTTTTTAAATTCAATATTATTAATAATTTCCGAGTTTTATGAAACCCTATTAAACTTTATAAAAAGGAGAATATTATGCCTGAAATAACTCGATATCCTCATGGCACATTTTGCTGGGCAGAGTTAAGTACCACCGATGCCGAATCAGCCAAAAAATTCTACACGCAACTTTTCGGCTGGACCTATGTGGATTCTCCGATAAATGAAAATACCGTCTATACCATGCTTCAGTGGCAGGGGAAAAATCTCTGCGCCTTATATCAAATGGATGAACAGAAACAGAGTCAAGGGATTCCACCACACTGGCTTTCCTATGTATCTGTGGATGACACTAACTCGATTGCCGGTAAGGTAAAATCTTTAGGCGGTCGGTTACTCACAGAACCCTTTGATGTTTTCGATATTGGTCGCATGGCGGTTATTCAGGATCCGCAGGGAGCTGTCTTTGCAATTTGGCAACCTAAAAAGGTGATCGGGGCACAACTTACAGGAGAACCTCCTGCTAGTTGCTGGAACGAACTGGCCACTACCGATACAGAATCAGCGGCTCAATTTTATACAGAATTATTTGGTTGGGATCAAAAAATTCAGCAATTTGGTGATCAGCCTTACACGCTTTTTTTGACCGGAGACCAGCCCGCCGCTGGAATGTACCAATTGAACGATGAAAATATGGAAATTCCACCCCACTGGTTAATTTATTTTGCTGTTGAAAACTGCGACAGCCGTGTAATTCAGGCTCAGAAACTCGGTGGAGAAATTATCGTTGAACCTGCTGATATTCCCACCGTGGGTCGATTTGCTGTGCTTAAGGACCCGCAGGGGGCTATTTTCGCCATCATTAAGCTTGAGGAAAAAAGTTAATTAGAGTGATTTTGTCTTCGTTTCTGTATCATTCTTTGTACAGGCCAGGCAAGAGTAAGGGTTAGTCCGGCTGTGCTCCATAAAATAGATTGGTTTGACAGGGAAATGGCCAGCGTGGAAGCCAGCGCTTTTGATATGTTGAAAATCCCAATCATAATGGTAACCGTTACCACCAAACTTGTAAAAGTATTGGCAATGAATCCATTGACGTTTTGATCTCCCATTAAGATAGGGTCATTAAGCAAAATTAATAAAAAGACGGCCACAAAGGGTAAAACCACACCATTGAGTGCCTGGGCTAAAATGATGGCTGGAATTGGTTTCACATCAGCCAGACCAAATACAATTCCAATAATTAAAACCCCTAACCAAACAGATCGATAGCGCCAGGACCGCTCATGCCAGTGCGAGGAGTTTTCGCTTTCAAAAAGACTGCGGGCAGTGACAGCCGCAGCCAGCGGCGCGGTAATGGCTGAGGAGAGACCGGCCGCACAGAGTCCAAAGGCGAACAGGAATTCAGCCCAGCTTCCCAATCGTTCCGAAAGAGTTCGGGCAAGGCTTTCAAAAGAGAAAGCGCCGGGTACAGAAGTTCCAACCACCAGCACACCCATGGAGATTATCCCTCCCAGAATTACGGCAATGCTTAACCCGAAGCGCAATTCTGACAACGATTGACCCCTGGCAATGCCAGAACCCAGGAAAAGATTATAAGGCACCACGGTCGTGCCAATGAGTCCAAGAATCAATAATCCCGAACCAGCAGGAAAACCGGGGGTAAAACTGCCGCGAAGGATTTGCAGCCAATCAGGGTTTAATTTCCACGCCGTAACAAGAAAAGCAAAGCCCATGAAAGCCACAAAGGCACTCAAAATATAGGCCACGATTCGAGGTGTTCCCAGCCATAAAATAATTCCCGCTATGCTTCCTAAAATTAATGTTAGCCTTTTAAATGAAATTCCGGTGCCTAACAAAGCCCCCGATACACCTCCCAGAATGTTTCCGGCTTCATAAGCAGCGCAGCCAAAAATGATGGCTCCTACCACTAAAATCAAAACCAGCCATCCTCTGGCCCCACCATGGAATTGATGTCGAATTGCCTGACCGAGACTTAATCCTGAAACGATGGTTATTCGAGCACTGGCTTCTTGTAATATTACTGTGGCAAAAGTGGAAAATAACAGTGCCCACAGTAAGGCATATTCGAATCGAGCTCCTGCAGAAGCGGCTGTCGTGACGGTGCCAGGTCCAATGAAAGCGGCTGAGATGATCGACCAGAAAAGGATAGAGAAGATTTTTTTCATTTTATCAGGGTAAGCCTTCTGGTTTTTTCAAATATAACATTTGATTTCGAGTTTTTCAATTTTACCTGTAATCTGTAAAAATAAACTCCGCTGGAAAAATTGCTGGCATCCCAGGTGAATTTATAGGTTCCAGCATTTAACGATTCGTTTAATAATGTAGTTAGTTCTTCTCCTAAAATGTTTAGTAAAGTTAGTTTTACATGTCCGGATTGTGGAATGGAAAACTGGATGGTGGTGGTAACATTAAATGGATTTGGATAATTTTGCTCTAAAGCGAAAGATTCCGGTATAGTTTCAGGAAGCCTGGAGACCGCGGTGGTTGATTCTAAACTTTTAAAAATACCACTTCCCAGAGTGCCTGCGTAAATTTTATTGTTTTCATCGAAAGCAAAAGTCAGTACATGACGGTTAAATAAGCCCGAATTGAGTGACTGCCAGCTTTCGCCACTGTTTTCAGAAAAAAGTACTCCTAACCCTTTAACCCCGGCAAATATATCCCCTTTAGAATTACTGGTCAAGGCATAAATTTCTTCTTCTCCATTCCCGATTCTCACCAGAGACCAGCTCTGCCCGAAATCACCCGATCGATAAATATCCCCTTTAGCTGTGCCAGCAAATAAATAACCAACCGGGCTAAAGGTAAGCGACAGGATACGCTGTTTGGGCAAATCCATACTCACATTGCTCCAGGTTTCACCAATATCTTCGGATCTAAAAATGCCCCCACTTTCTAATCCTGCAAAAATCCGATTGTCTGAACCAAAAACAATGGAGCGAACATTGGTTCCCGACAAATCGTGACATTGCCAGCTTAAACCAAGGTCTAAAGATCGGCACACATATCCTCTGTAACCCCCGGTAAAAAGATGTCCCTGAGAATTGGCGGCAAGAGTAAGTGCCCCGGGATTGGAAACTTCTTTCCAGGTTTCTCCCTGGTCATCTGAACGGAATATTCCCAACCAGGTGCCTACAAAAAGACTTCCGCGAGCCTGTGCCATGGAAAACACCAAAAGGTCTTTTAGACCATGATTTAACTGTTTCCATGTTTTACCCTGATCATCGGAACGAAAGACTCCCGCACCAAACACACCGGCAAAAATATACCCGTTTTTAAAAACAATAGACCTGACATCGCTTGCAGCTAAACCCCGGTTAATTTGAGACCAGGCATCGCCATTACTGGTTGATTTAAAAATACCATGGCCATAGGTACCTGCAAACAGAGTTCCGGAGTCATCGGAGGTTATCGCATACACGCCCGTCTCGCCGAGACCGGAATTAATCGGTTCCCAGGATTGGCCATCGTTTGTTGAACGGTAAATACCTTTTAAATATGTACCCACAAAAATATCATCACGGTCATTAACCCAGAGGGAAAATATATTGGTAACCTCAAGGCCTTTATTAATTTCCTGCCAGGTCATTCCATCATCTATGGATACACGCACTCCACTTCCAGCAACAAAAATATAACCCTTTGAATTGGCGGCAAACTGTCTAAATGGCTGGCCACCGGAAAATACCTGAATCCAGTTCTCCCCATTATCACTGGATTTAAAAATTCCGGTAGGCGTTCCCGCAAATAAATTATTTTTAGAATCCACAAATAACGCTTGAATGTGCAAATCGGTTAAGCCATGGTTGATGGGACTCCAGCTGTTTCCATCATCCGTAGATTTAAAGACACCACTGCCGTTGGTACCAGCGAAAAGAACTCCATCTTGCCCGAAAGTTAGAGCGGACACATGGAGATTGGTCAGGCCACTGTTCACAGGAAACCACATATCCCCCTGATCTACAGAACGGAAAATCCCACGATTTTGGGTTGCGACAAATAAGTCACCCGCAGGACGAGCAATCATTTCTTCGACTTTCATATCTCTCAGTCCTGTAAGCACCCAGACATCTCCATGTGTTGTAGATTTGAACACACCACCGCCGTTGGTTCCGGCAAAAATATTACCATGTTTATCTATGACCAGCGCTTCAATTTCACCACTAAAAGGACCATTCATTGATTGCCAGAAAGTCTGTTGGGTAAAAGAAACATTAAAAAAGATTAACACCCCCAGAAGTTCACAGAATAATGAAAAATAAAACTTCATGAGTTTAACTCCCTATTTATCTTGCTCATTACGAAATCATAACCTGCACTGCCTTATAGGGTTACCACGAAGAGCACGAAGAACACGAAGCTTTAAAGAACAAATCATTTTATGCCACCCTCTTTAAGAAGCTCCACATTAAAATTTATCAATAGTCCAACTGAAACTTTAGCCAATTTCATATAGGTTAATATCTGAGCTTCGTGTATAGGCAATAACTTCTCAACTGCCTTTAATTCAACTATAAGCTTTCTCTCCACAAACAGGTCAACACGATAGCCACAATCTAACCTAACTCCTTTATATTCTACTGGCAAAGGAACTTGAGCTTCAAATGAAATATTCGCCAATGCAAGTTCTCTAGCCAAGCACTGTTCGTATGTTGATTCCAAAAGCCCTGGACCTAAAGCCCTATGCACTGCAATCGCACAGCCGATGACTTTATTTGACAACTCATCAAATTCCACTTCGTGCCCTTCGTGTTCTTAGTGGTTTATTTTCTTTTTGCTTTCGCATATTTTCTTGACTTTAAGTAATCACTTTTTAAAGCTCACATAGTAATTTAATAAGTTAACACATTAACACCCCCATCCTCCTCCTCCAGGCGTCTCCAGAATCAATCGATCGCCCGGATATACTGTGCATCCCTCGATTGCACTGAGATTCACAGTTTCACCATTTGCGCGAATAATACGCTGTCGGCCAGGCTTGCCGGGATTTCCACCTTTTAAGCCATAAGGACCTTCTTTTCGATGCTGGCTTACAATGGACAGCGACATTTCCTGTAAAAAGGTGAGTTCGCGGACTACACCGTCTCCGCCACGATGCCTTCCTGCTCCACCCGAGCCACGGCGAATGGCAAAACGTTCCACACGCACAGGATAGCGGTGTTCAAGAATTTCAGGATCGGTGATGCGGGTGTTGGTCATATGGCTATGCACAGCACTGGCGCCATCAAATGTGGGGCCGGCACCACAACCGCCACATAC
>CAZMEG010000188.1:0-1403 GCA_964565205.1 uncultured Cytophagia bacterium | reverse complement strand
TGATCATTACCAAAAAGTACATTGTTCATGGTGCCCTGACTGCATGCTACCAGTTCCAGAGCTTTGAGCAAAGTATCTACCAGGCGCTGACTGGTTTCCACATTGCCGCCCACTACCGCAGGAGCTTTGGCCGGATCGTCGGGAAAGGGTGGATTAAGAATACCTTCGGGGATATGAAGATTTATGCCCTCCATCAAACCTTCATTGAGTGGTAAAGGTTGGTCGATCAACAAACGTAACACGTAAATCACCACGCTCCGAACGATGGCTGGCGTGGCATTTAAATTACCCGGATGTACTCCGGCTGAACCTGAAAAATCGATGGTAGCGCGTCCTCTTTTAACTTCAATACGAACTCGTAAGGGTGAACCGTCGTCGAGAAGTTCCTCAGCTTGATAGGTTCCATCGGGAAGCTTAAGCAACGCTTCCCGGATGCGTTCGGAAGCCAGCTTTTCCAGTGCTTGCATATAATGGATTATTGTTTGAACTCCATGAATTTCGGCCAGATTCATCAAAGCCGTGGCGCCTCGACGATTGGCGGCCACAGCAGCCCGCAGGTCAGCCAGATTATCTTCTAAAGCTCGAGTTGGATAGGGTTCTTTCAGCAACACCTCCCCTATTTCATCCCAGCAGGCCTTGCCCCGATGAACCAGATAGGTAGGCGGAATCACCACACCCTCTTCAGCTAAATTGGTTGCCATTGGAGGCATGGAACCCGGTCGGATGCCGCCAATTTCCGCATGATGTGCCCGGCTGGCCACGTAACCAAGAAGATGGTCCCCTTTTGCATACACCGGGGTTATTACAGTAATGTCAGGCAAATGTGACCCGCCAAAAGCCGGATGATTAGTTACCACCACATCCCCTGACTTCATTGGTAAAACTTTCGCCACTTCACGAACACAGAGTCCCAGAGCGCCCAGATGTACAGGAATATGTGGGGCATTGACCACCAGTTTGCCTTCCGAATCCAGCATAGCACAGGAAAAATCCAATCGTTCTTTTACATTGGTAGAAATAGCAGTTCTCTGCAACATCGCCCCCATCTCCTGCACGATAGCCCGGAAACGATTGGTAAATAGCTCCAGTTGTACAACTTCGGGTTGGGTCATTTAATTTGCATTATCCTTAAATTTTATCGAAATACTCCAAGTTCCAATACTCTGACACCTAATTAATTAATCTTTAATATGTAATGAAAGTAAATATTAAAATTTTTACGGTTGAAATCTAATTTAAAATATTCGGTCTAATTTTTCAAGTATTGTAAATTAAAGATTCTAATCATATTTAACTGAGTTTCTACAAACCCAAAAATAAGGCTTGATTTTCAAATCGCAAATAGGTATATTTGAAACGTTAAATTGAAGGTTCTTTTATAAATAGAGAGAATGGCGCATTCG
>CAZMEG010000187.1:3288-6810 GCA_964565205.1 uncultured Cytophagia bacterium | reverse complement strand
CGCTCAAAACAAATCAAACCCAAAGATCCGATTATCTGGGTACGCATGGCGGAAGCACTGTATGAAATGGGCCAAATTAAGCAGGCGAAAAAGCTACTGCAAAAAGCGATCAACAAAGAAGCCTATCTGGCTTATGCTCACGCCCTATTAGGGCAGATCGCCTATGCAAATCGGGACTATCGGCAGGCCATCAAGCATTTTGAACAGGCGTTGAAATTACAACCGCAGGCGTCCAGTTTGCATTACTCACTGGGTCTGGCTTACCGCAATTTAGGTCGAAACAATCAGGATTTGCAGAAAAGCATCCTGCATCTTCAAAAACGTGGTCCGGTGAAAGTGCATCTGGAAGACCCTTATCTGAGCGAAGTAAGCCGATTAAAAACCGGGCCTCGCTTGTTATCTTCACGTGCCAGCGCTCTGATGATTCAGGGGCAATATGCAGAAGCGGAAAAACTATTTGAACAGGTGGTAAGGCTTGATTCCACCGATGCCCTGGCTTTTCTAAACCTGGGATCGGTTAAAATGAAGCTGGGTAAAACGGACGAGGCTATTGCGGCCTTGATTCGATGTCTTCAACTTAAATCTTCCCAGAGTGTGGCCCATATGCTTCTCGGCCGAATTTACAGCCAGAAGAATGAGCCAAAGATGGCCGAAAAACATTATCGGGCTGCTTTGCGAGCTGATCCTCAAAATGATGAGGCCCATTTCGGGTTGGCATCTCTTTTACGTAAACAGTCAAGGTATGAGGAAGCCCTCCTGCATTTTAAAAGAGTTCTGGAAATTACACCTGGATATTATCCTGCACGAGTTTTTCTTGCAGTCTGTTATATGCAAGATGGAAAATACGCAGCGGCGCGAAAAATTTTACAGGAGGCCTACAATGTTTATCCTCATTTAAGAGTCATTCGTGATGCCCTGATCAGGGTGCTGGTTGCCAGTCCAGATAAAAAAGTACGTGATGTCAGGTTAGCCCTAAAGATTATAAAAAAACCATTTGCTCAGTCCAATCATCCAGAGACGCTGGAAGCAAAAGCTATGATTTATGCTGAATTGGGCCAGTTTGACGAGGCTATCCGCTGGCAGAAACGAGCCATTCAGAGTGCCCAATCCAGAAAGCGAACCGACTATGCTGGGTATTTGCAAAAAAATTTACGGAACTACCAGAAACACCTGCCCTGTCGGATTCCCTGGCAGGAATTTTATGAAGCAGAATTAGACAGCAAGCTGTGACCTTGACGTACTTAAGAAAGATGACCGTCTGGAATTTCCGGAGTTGTCTTGGGATGATTTTAGCTATGAGCCTGAAAATTGATTCTCAGTGGATTTCTTTTTAGATTCAGGTATTCTAACTTGGCAAGGAAACCTCACTCAGACCGAGATATTACGTTTTGCTGTTTTGCTTCAAATTCCCCTTGACTTTTAAATCCATTTTTACTAAAATGGGGACAAGAAAATCCCTGCTTAGCTTCTATGTGGTCGACGTAAAAAGAGCCAACACCTATAATATGGGAGCTTAGCTCTGGGCGCGTATTGCAGGCCTCATCCCGAATTTTCGGGATAGTGGAAGCAAGAAACGTTCAGGCGGCGCCCACCGTGTCGGAAAAGGTTCTTTGAACCGCCACAGGGAAGGGCAGGGATTTTCTATTCTGAATATTCCATCATACTAAAAAATATGGAATTTATAATTTTTAGACTTTCGGAGTGTTGAGCACGGGCATCTTGGAAGTTTAGATGCAGTTAATAGTAATGATTAGCAAACTTTAATAGGTTGCGCCTAAATTTCTATCCAGGCTACGATATTGAATGGCTTCACTGATGTGCTGTGGTAAGATATCCGGGCTATTTTCCAGATCGGCGATGGTTCTTGCAACTTTAAGAATGCGATCATAAGCACGGGCCGAAAGACCTAATTTGGTGATGGCCATTTTGAGTAATTCATGACCTGTTTGATCGATATGACAGTACTTACGAATTTCTCGAGGTTCCATGCGGGCATTGCAAAACAAATGTTTAACTTCTCTGAATCTGCGTAATTGAATTTCACGGGCTTTTTTTACCCGCTCTCGAATGGTTGCTGAACTTTCACCCTTCGACTCACTGGCCAGTTCTTTGAATTTTACCGCCGGCACTTCGATATGAATATCGATCCGATCCAGAAGTGGACCCGAGACTTTAGATAGATATCTTTGAATCTGGGGTGGGGTGCACGAGCATTCATTATTGGGATCGGTATTATAGCCGCAGGGACATGGATTCATGGCAGCAGCCAGCATGAACTCGGCAGGATAAGTAAGTGATAGCGTAGCCCGTGAGATCGTGACTTTTCCATCTTCCAGGGGTTGACGCATAACTTCCAGGACATTTTTTTTGAATTCAGGTAGTTCGTCAAGGAACAACACCCCATGGTTTGCTAAACTTACCTCACCCGGCCGTGGTATCTGTCCGCCGCCAATAAGACCGGCATCGCTAATGGTATGGTGAGGGGAACGAAAGGGGCGTGTAGCTATCAGAGCCGTGTCCGGAGGCAACAGGCCAGCAACCGAGTGGATCTTAGTGGTTTCCAGGGCTTCTTCTAAAGTGAGATCGGGAAGAATGGTTGGAATTCGCTTGGCCAGCATGGTTTTGCCAGAACCCGGTGGACCAATCATGATGATATTGTGACCACCAGCAGCGGCCACCTCAAGCGCCCGTTTCACATGCTCCTGGCCTTTGACATCGGAAAAATCGATGGGATAATTCCGATTCTGATTAAAAACCTCGTCAATGTTAATATGAAAGGGTTCAATGGTCTGCATACCATTAAGGAAATCGACGGTTTCAACCAGGGTTTGCACAGGAAAGACCTGCACCCCTTTGGCAATAGCGGCTTCCTTGGCATTTTCTCTGGGCAAGATAATACCACGTTTACCCGCCTTCTTTACGGCCATAGCAATGGGTAAGGCACCATGAATGGGTCTAAGACTACCATCCAGAGAAAGTTCTCCAAGAATGATAAACTCGTTGAGCCGATCCACTGTTACCTGTTCCATAGCAGCAAGAATTCCGATGGCCATAGGTAGATCGAAACCGGAACCTTCTTTCTTTATATCCGCAGGGGCTAAGTTTATGACCACGCGTTTTTGAGGAAAACGGAACCCTGAATTTTTTATGGCAGCATTCACCCGTTCCTTTGATTCACGCACCGCTCCTTCCGGCAATCCAACGGTGGCAAATTTGGGCAGGTGACCTTCTAAATGGGCTTCGACTTCAACGATATAGGCATCAATACCAAGTACAGCCGCGCTTAAAACTTTTGCAAACATACTGGTGTCATCTCTGGATTTGTTAAAGAATGAAGTGAATTAAAAATGGCAAAGAAGCGGATCAGAGTTGTAAACAATAATAAAAAATTTCATTTTTAATTTCAACTTAATTTTTTACAATCTTGTGGTATTGAAATAATTCGCTTAAATTCTTCGTTGATGTTGATAAAATCGGTCGATATTTTAAAAAAATGGCTGATTTTTATCAAAAACTGCTTGA
>CAZMEG010000187.1:0-3278 GCA_964565205.1 uncultured Cytophagia bacterium | reverse complement strand
TGATGTAATTTTATAATTTAAAATTTGTTCTTTGAAAAGTGGGAAGTCGAAATGGCACACAATTTCGACTTTTTTTGTATGTAAGAAAGTGGCACAATGTTTGTTGTGTTAATTTAAGTCGATAAAATTGTAATATCCATCATAATGGATTGTTTTAACATTAAACAATTGTTTTATTTTATAAAAAGATTGTTAAAATAAGGGTATCATTATATCCCTATTATTTGGAGGTTGATATACAATGGAAACCAAAGAACAAACAAAAAAGAGCTCCCACCAAAACACCGAAAATCAGATCATTTCTTTGATCAAAAATCTGCAGGACGTCGCAAAATACAAAGAGTTGACCTGGGAAGGAACTTTTGAAGAATACTTACAGATTGTCCAGAAAAATCCCAAAGTCACGCGAACGGCCTTTCAGAGATTGTATGACATGATCCTGTCTTATGGTACAGAGGAATATATAGAAAATAAGGAAAAGCTTATCCATTACAATTTTTTTGATGACCCCATTGATAACGGCAAAGATGCCATATATGGTTTAGAACGCCCCTTGATGAAGTTGGTTAATTTATTCAAATCTGCTGCAAAGGGATACGGAACCGAACGACGGGTATTTCTATTGCATGGTCCTGTTGGAAGCGCAAAAAGTACTATTGTACGGTTACTTAAGAAGGGTCTGGAAGCCTATTCCAAAACTCAGGATGGTGCCCTGTATTCTTTTGCCTGGAAAGTGGATGAATCAGAAGGTCCCAATTATCAAGATTGTCCCATGCATGAAGAACCGCTCCATTTGATACCGGAAGAATTTCGCCCAAGAATTATGGAGGAATTAAACAAAGGTAAACCGGAAGAGGAATGGGTATTTATTGAAGGTGAATTGTGTCCTTTCTGCCGGCAAACTTATATTGAGAAGAGTCATAAGTATGGTGGGGATTGGTCCAGGATCATTCAGGATGTAAAAGTAAAACGAATCACCCTTTCAGAGAAGGATCGTATTGGTATTGGTACATTTCAACCAAAGGATGAAAAGAACCAGGATTCTACCGAACTGACCGGGGATATCAATTATCGTAAAATTGCCATTTATGGTTCCGATTCCGATCCTCGTGCTTTCAATTTCGACGGCGAATTAAATATTGCCAATCGCGGTTTGGTTGAATTTATTGAAGTACTCAAGCTGGATGTGGCTTTTCTTTATGATCTGCTGGGTGCTTCGCAGGAACACAAAATTAAACCCAAAAAATTTGCCCAGACTGACATCGATGAGGTTCTTATCGGTCACACCAATGAGCCGGAATATAAAAAGTTACAATCCAACGAATTCATGGAAGCTCTGCGGGATCGTACGGTAAAAATCGATATTCCTTACATTACCAAGCTTTCTGATGAGATCAAAATTTACGAGCGTGATTTTAACCCGAAGAGAATTCGTGGTAAGCATATTGCTCCCCATACTATTGAAATGGCGGCCATGTGGGCGGTGCTTACTCGCCTGGAAGAACCTAAAAAAGCCCAATTGACTCTGATGCAAAAACTGAAATTGTACGATGGTAAAACGCTTCCCGGCTTTACCGAAGATAATATTAAGGAATTGCAAATGGAAAGCGAACGGGAAGGTATGGAAGGCATTTCGCCCCGTTATATTCAAGATAAAATTTCCAATGCCCTGGTGAGTGACGAAGGGGGGGCCTGTGTGAATCCATTCATGGTTTTAAATGAGCTGGAAGAAGGCCTGCGCCACCATTCGCTCATCACCAGTGAAGAGCAGCGAAAACGCTACCGTGAACTACTCAGTCTTGTCAAAGAAGAATATGAGGATATCGTGAAGTCAGAAGTGCAAAGAGCCATCGCGGCTGACGAAGAAGCTTTGAAGAAATTGTGCGGCAATTACATTGATAATGTGAAGGCCTATACTCAAAAAGAAAAGGTTAAGAACAAATATACCGGTGCTGATGAAGAACCCGATGAACGACTGATGCGCTCCATAGAAGAAAAGATTGACATCCCGGAAAGTCGCAAAGATGATTTTAGACGTGAAATTATGAATTATATCGGTGCTCTGGCATTGGAGGGCAAAACCTTTGATTACCGGTCCAACGAACGTTTGCAAAAAGCTCTGGAATTGAAGCTGTTTGAAGACCAGAAAGATTCGATCAAACTCACCACATTGATTTCCAGTGTGGTCGACAAAGAAACTCAGGAAAAGATTGATGTGGTCAAATCGCGAATGATCAAGTATTACGGCTATTGTGACATTTGTGCTACCGATGTTTTGAATTTTGTAGCCAGTATCTTTGCGCGCGGTGATGTAAAAGAGTCTATGCGATAATTCGTCGAAGCGAAATAATCCCTTTTTCATTTGGGGTTATTTCGCTTTTTTATATTCAAAAACTTTAAGATACTTTTATGACCAGAAAAATTGACAAAGATTTAAACAGATTCCGTCAGATCATTCGCGGGAAAATTAAGCAGGATTTGAAAAAATACATCACTCGCGGAGAGCTGATCGGAAAGAAGGGCAAAGATTTTGTCAGTATTCCCGTTCCCCAGATTAATATCCCAAGGTTTCGATATGATTACAGAAAGGCCGGTGGAGTAGGGCAGGGTGAGGGGGAAGAAGGGACCCCGATCGGTCGGGGCGATCAGGAAGGCGCCCAGGGTGCCGGGGATGCACCGGGGGCTCACATTCTTGAAGTTGACATCTCCCTGGAAGAGCTGGCACAGATGCTGGGTGAAGAGCTGGAATTGCCTAATATTGAACCCCGGGGTAAGAAAAATATTACTTCGCAGAAAGATAAATACACCGGGATTAGCCAGTCCGGACCGGAATCCTTACGACATTTTAAACGCACCTATAAGCAGGCCCTGCGAAGACAGATCATGTCACACAATTACGACCCCGAGAAGCCAGTAATTATTCCAGTGCGAGAAGATAAGCGCTATCGAACCTGGAAAGTAACTTTGGAACCTGAAAGCAGTGCTGTAATCATTTACATGATGGATGTTTCCGGTTCCATGGGGGATGAGCAGAAAGAGATTGTACGCATAGAAGCCTTTTGGATCGATACCTGGCTGCGTTATCAGTACAAGAACATAGAAACCCGTTATATTATTCATGATGCCGTGGCGCGCGAAGTGGACCAGCATACGTTTTATCACACCAGAGAAAGTGGCGGTACGATCATTTCTTCAGCTTACAAGCTGGCCAACCAGATCATCGATGCTCACTATCCGCCCAGTGATTGGAACATTTACCTCTTCCATTTTTCCGATGG
>CAZMEG010000186.1:0-6818 GCA_964565205.1 uncultured Cytophagia bacterium | reverse complement strand
TGGGGATACATGGCAGCGATTTTCGCATAATGATGAAACTCTATGGTGTATTTTCCCTGATCAAGTTTAAAAGTCCCGCAATCTCGTGTGGCTGTGTGTGGTTCCCCCGGATCATCCGGAACCACCTTATAAATGCCAGCATTCGGATCTTCTGGAAATTTCATTTTACCATTTTCAGCTCGTAGTTGAATGTAAAAACTTTCGTTAACCTGTGTATCGCCGCTATTGTACCAAACTTCAGCAAAAATCTTATATTTACCAGCATATTGTATTTCAAAAGAAGCCGCGTTTAAATCGGACATTCTTTCTTCTCCTTTATCTGCCCTGACCGCTGTATTTGCCGGGATAATTATATCATCCACAGGTTGAACCTCTGGTTCAATAACTTCAATTGTATCGGTTACAGAAGTATAGCCGGCAGAATTAAATGCTGTCGCGGTGACAAGACGAATACCAGGAGTAGAAAATTTTACTTTGACACTCCCCTCGGGTCCTGGGTTCTCTACATAATCTATTACCACAAAATCAGCATTCTTTGTGTACCAGGTGATTGTGGCAAAAGAATCGACGGTAACGACTCTGGTAGTCGATAGAAAGACGACCGGAAGCAAAGGTTCCGGCGCTTCTTTAATAAAAACAGAATCTTTGCGAATGGTAATTAAATTTTCCTGACCGTAAGCCGTTGCTGTGAAGACTTTTTTGCCGGGATTAGCAAATTGCACTTCCTCATAACCCGTAGGACCTCGAACTCCCACTCCCTGATCAATTACTACCTGAAAACCATCAGAATTCCATTCGATTGGAACAGGCTCACCAAATTCCACGGTATCCGGAATAACATTAAATTCCAGGTTGGGCGGTTGAATCGCTTTTGGTAGTACTTTCACTGAATCGCTTTTTTGAGTTGTTAAGTTGCCATCACCATAGGCCGTAGCGGTGAACACTTTCATACCAGCCGTCTCCATAAGGATCCTTTCTGAACCCGTGGGCCCTCGTACTCCAATACCCTGATCAATCACAACCTGGAAACCATCTGTTTGCCAGGTTAAAGTTATTTCCTCGCCCACTTGCACCGAATCTTCAACGACATCAAACATTAAAGTGGGAGGGGTATTTTCAAGAACCTGCACATATACCGTATCTCTGGCTTCGCCGCCAGGACCTATGGCGGTAGCCGTGATTTCTTGCTTTCCAGGTAAATTCAACTGAACCTGCGCCTGTCCATTAAGTGAAGCATTGTCAACAAAATCTACTGTCACCGTAGTTGCATTGGTGGAGCGCCAGCTAAGATTAACGATTTGACCGGCAAAAATGGTATCTGGATCGGCACTTAGAGAAATGGTTGGTGGCGGAGGTTCCTGTGTAATTGGTTGGAGTTCAAGATTCACTACTGTACTTTCACCCGACTTTACTTCCACAGCTTTTACTACTTTATAAAAGCCCGGTTTTTCACCGGAAACAATATACGCCCCTGCGGCTAACTCAAATCTGGCTTCTCTTTCATAGGTCTCAGCTACCACTTCACCACCTGAATTTTTAACCTTAATCAAGGTGGAATCCTGGTTAGAAGTTA
Organism: uncultured Cytophagia bacterium; assembly: GCA_964565205.1. Classification (GTDB taxonomy): domain Bacteria; phylum Zhuqueibacterota; class Zhuqueibacteria; order Oceanimicrobiales; family CAZMEG01; genus CAZMEG01. Next base: position 5,245 of record CAZMEG010000186.1, on the reverse strand, counting down.
TAACTAATTCACCTTCAGCAGGAGGCAAAGGGGATAAAACGGCTTCGAGAACAAATTTTTCTCCTTCGATAATATCGATTTCCCGTCTATAGGTTTGAAAACCCTCTTTAGTGATCCTGATTACATGACGGCCTGGTTCGATTTTTTCGGCCTTATAGGGAGTTTTACCGACAAGTTTCCCGTCCACATACACCAGTGCAGAATCTACATTTTGTCCGGTGGGGTCAATGGCCGTAACCACCAGTGAAGTGGTTATTTCGGGAGTTTTAGGCGTAGTGGGAAGTTGTGCTTTACTACATCCCAAAACCACCAACAAAACCCCAAGAGCCACACTTTTGAAGCGGGTCCTCAGGTGCACCTCCATGATGTTACGAAGCTGAGCCATGTCCCTATGTAGTTATAAACTCTTAGTTAAGATTAAAATTTATTGAAATAGCACTACCCACTCGCCATTTTGAGGACTCAACTAATGAATTAACATTTGATACGGTTAAAGCTGGATTGATTTCAATCTTTTTATATTTCCAAATCACCCCGGTAGCGATGCCCGTAGTTCGCGAAGACCAGGAATCGGTTTCTGTAAAAAATTCCCAGCCTCGAAAAACTCCAACATTCACGCCATACTTTTCTTCTGGCATAAAACGAATACCAGCGTACACAAATGATTCGGAAAGGTTCCCCAACTCGCTTGATTTTCGCCAGGGCGTCACTCCACCTTTCAATTCCAATGACCAGTCATTTACATTAAAATTAAATGCCAGAGAAGGTGTAAAAATATTTCGTCCATCCGAGGTTTGCCATGACCAGAAGCCGACCTGTATATGCCAGTTAAAATTCAGACTTTTTTTGATTACAATTTCCTTTGGTGTTTGCTTGCCATCGTGAGCTTTCAAAGCCTGTAATTCATCTTTAATTTTCACCAATTCACGATCGATTTTTTGTCCCCGCGCCTTAAGTTCATTTAAAACCGCTGTGTCTGGAATAAGTTCGGGTTTTTTTCGCCAAATGACTTTCACCCCGGCTACGTTTTCATAGGTGATACCTACTGTTCCTCGACCGTAACGTGCCTGCAATGCTCGCGCTCTGCTCAAACGTTTCGCATCATTCAAGGCCTCAGACACATAAGGATGCACATGTTTGCCATCCATTTTCCAGTTCAAGCTATCTGCGGCGCCTAAAAAAGTCACTTCAATTGTATCATCTTTCATGAGACTATCCAAAAATGCTAAAGATGCTCTATCAATAGTCGGATCATTAAGATCAGCACTCCCAGGCCTGAAGTATTTAATCCATATAACTCCTGACTCTTGACTCAAAGCAGGAGTCATTATCCCCCAGATTAAAATGATGAATAAAACCGATGTTGCAACAACCGTCTTCATTTTAGCCCCTTTGCTCTTATTATTTTTTGTCATCCTTGACAAATTCTAATTGGTTCTCTGCAACTTCCATGCCAAAATACTAATAATTGATTTATTTCATTGTAAAATAATAACTTAAAACAATTTCTATGTTCTTTGATTTTAACCCATAGTGTTTAAAGTAAATACGGTTTATCTAAAACTGATACAATGCTTTATTTGCGTTTTTAAAATTAATTTCTTAAAATTGATAAATTATGCAACCATTGGAAAAATTAAATCAGCAAATTCTAAAATGTACACAATGCCCCTTGTGGCAATCAAGACAACATGCCGTGCCGGGAGAAGGAAATTGTAAGGCTTCTATAATTTTTATTGGTGAGGCCCCTGGCAAGCAGGAAGATATAGAAGGGCGACCTTTTGTAGGAAGGGCTGGTAAATTTCTTGACGAAATGATAAAATCAATCGGTCTTACTCGAGAAGATATTTATATCACAAATATTGTAAAATGCAGACCACCAGAAAATCGTGATCCCAAAAATTTTGAAATTAAAGCCTGTCGGCCCTATCTTGAACAGCAAATCCAATTGATTAACCCAAAAATTATTGTAACTTTGGGCAGACATGCGCTGGATTGGTTTTTCCCTGATCAACAGATTTCAAAAGTTCATGGCCAAATTTTTGACTTCGATTCAAAATATTTAATTCCCACATTACATCCTGCTGCGGCCGTTCGTTTTCAGCGCTGGCGAAAAATTATTGAAGAAGATTTTAATATCATAAAAAAGATCCTGAATAAAATTTAAATCATTCGATTAAATTTTCTTAATTTTTCTGGATTTTGTGAGTATATTTTTGTAATATTAAAGCAAATTTAAAATAAACTAAAAAATTTTGGGGTTTTGCTATGTCTACTCTCCTTATCGCTGATGACGAACAAACTTTTTTAAATTTCATGGTTCGTTTACTACAAAAAGAGCATGAACTCCATATCGCTCGAAATTGGAATGAAGTTCTGGAAAAATTTGAAGCCAATATCTGGCGTTTAAACGCAACGATTTTAGATGTACATATGCCCGGCCTCGATGTGGACCCTTTTTCTATGGTGGAAAAACTTCTAAAATCCAATCGTACAGTGCCAATGATCATAATTTCCGGGCAGGATATTGACCTGGGCCATGAATTTCTACGCATGGGGATTTTTCGATATCATCGAAAGCCCATCGACATGATCGACTTTAAGTTAACGATTCAAAGTGCACTGGAATACAATCGGGTGTTGAGAGCTTTTGAAAATTATGATAAAAAAGAAAAAGATGAGATAAAATATTACCAGAAACTACTTAACATCAATTTAAACGAATTAAGAGAACGTATCAAACGGTATGATAATTCAACAGGGAAAACGCCCATCATGATCCGCGCTGAAGCTGGCACATATCCCCAGCGTTTGGCTAAATTAATCAACTATGTGACTGAGGGTAAGATCTTTTTTAATAAAGTGTGTAATAAAAATTTAAAGAACCTGATACCTCATAATCTTCAGGATGGAGACACATTATTTTTAGAGGGCATTGAGCATTTAGGAGAGGAAGAACTGAACTTTCTTTTAAATTTAATAAAAGAAATTCTTTCTAATACCCAGGAACCCAATCTACCTGATTTTCGGTTGATTGTATCGCTTTCCATCAAACTTGACTCTTCTACTAATCCTGTGATCGATGAAATTGTGAAACGTCTTTCGGATTTAGAATTCCGGGTTGAGCCATTAAGACTACGAAAGCATGAGTTAAAAAATGTTATCGATCTAATTTTTGAAAAAAAGAAACGTGAGATATTTTCTGTACCGCAGGAAATCTCGGAAGATTTGTACCAGATTTTAATTGAATATAACTGGCCTTTGAATTATGCTGAGCTGGAATTGATTATTGAGGGTTTGTTGATAACCTGCACCGAAACTATGCTCATGCCCAAACATCTTCACCAGCTCGATTTTACCAACATAGCGAATTCTAAATATCCCACACTTGACGATATGGTAGATGAACACATTAAAAAGGCACTGCGATTGACCATGGGGAATAAATCACGGGCAGCCAAAATGCTTGGTATTACTCCTAAGACTTTATATTCTCGCATAAGAAATTAGCCTCACATCATGAAAGAGCAAACCACACAGCCGGAAAAGACCATACGCCTGGACAAATGGCTCAAAATAGCACGAATCTATAAAACCCGTTCTTTAGCTGCACGGGCCTGTGAAGAAGGCAAAGTTAAAGTGAATAGTGCTAAAGCAAAACCTTCAAGAATGATTAAAATTGGTGACCAAATTACCATTAAAGTAAAACATAAATACCGTACGCTGGATGTGGTCGATATTGTACACAAAAGCATTTCAAATAAAGATGCTAAAATGCTCTACCATGAACACACTCCACAGCTTTCAGAGGAATCTAAAGAGCTGTTTCAATTGTTGCAGGAATGGGATCGCCAGGGAAAGCGTAAATATAAAGGACGCCCAACTAAAAAAGAGAGGCGAGCATTACAAAAGTTGCGAGGCTACTAATTCCCTTCTTTTAATTTGCTACAAATAAAATCCCCTACCTCTTTGGTGCCCAGTTTTCCACCCAGGTCCTGTGTGGTATTATCCGCACGTATCGCAGCAACCACAGCGTTTTCAATGGCTTCATTAACCTGTGAGTAGCCTAAATAATCTAACATTAATCCCAAAGTTAAAATAGCGGCCATGGGATTGGCCACGTTTTTACCAGCATATTTAGGTGCTGAACCATGAACAGGTTCGAACATGGAGACACTCCCTGGATTTAAATTTCCAGATGCGGCCACGCCTAATCCACCCTGCAATTGCGCACCCAAATCCGTAATGATATCACCAAACATATTGCATGTTACAATAACTTCAAATTGTTCCGGCCGTTTAATCATCTGCATGGTCAGGGCATCAATGTAAAGATGTTGTTTCTCGATGTCTTGATATTCCGCCCCCACTTCCTCAAAAGTACGCAACCAGAGGTCATGACCAAAACGAAGCGCATTGCTCTTGTCTGACATGGTTACTTTGTGTAAACCACGCTGTTTAGCATACTCAAAGGCATAGCGAATGATTCTTTCAACCCCCTTGCGTGTATTTACATCCTCCTGAACGGCTATCTCATCCGGTGTACCTTTTTTAAAGATTCCCCCCATGCCTACGTAAAGGCCCTCGGTGTTTTCCCGGAAGACGACAAAATTTATATCTTCCTCGGTTTTATCCTTAAGTGGACACAATTTACGGTCGGTTAATTTAACAGGCCGATAGTTTACATACAAATCCAGCTTAAATCGCAAGCCAAGCAATATATCTCGAGCGTGGGTCATATCCGGTACTCGAGGGTCGCCCAGGGCTCCTAAAAATATGGCATCGTAATTTTGCCTGAAATCTTCCACCTGTTCATCTGGCATGGTGGTGCCGTCGCGTAAATAACGTTCAGCCCCGTAATCAAATTCTCTGATTTCCAGGGGTAAATTGTAAAGTTCCTGCACTACCTGGAGTACTTTCATGGCTTCACGAGTAACGTCAATTCCAATTCCATCACCGGGTATTACAGCAATTTTTTTTGTTTGATTCATGTATTCTCCATTTTTGAGCATTATTTTATCATAAATTTTGGAGAAACAAATCGAGGTTTTCAGTAAATTTTAATAATTCATAATTGATTAAAAATTTAGTTATTATTGGTAAAAAAAGCAAGTCATCCTTTGTGGATTTTTCTTCATTATATCTTATAAATATAAAATTGAATAAAAAATTCTTGAAATTTAATTTATGTTCATTATATTAGTGGGTTAATTAAATACAGCTTTAAAAACGGAGGGAATTAGGC
>CAZMEG010000185.1:0-6845 GCA_964565205.1 uncultured Cytophagia bacterium | reverse complement strand
TTCCCGGAGGTGACCGTAGATTTAGAAGACCTTTTTAGGTAAACCGAATCAGTTATTTTGATTTTTTGCTTACATTCATCAGGAGTACAAGCATGTCCATAACCGTTGCAAAAAGACTTTTTACCGTGGAGGAATATCATGAAATGGCCCGTGCAGGTATCCTGGATGAGGACGACCGGGTGGAGTTGCTGGCCGGGGAGATTGTGGAAATGAGTCCCATCGGCAGTCGCCATGCAGCGTGTGTGGATCAACTCAATAAAATTCTTGTACAACAAATTGGCAATAAAGCCATTGTTCGAGTGCAGAACCCCATTCGACTAAGTCCTTATTCGGAGCCACAACCTGACCTGGCTTTGTTGAAACCACGTGAAGACTTCTACGCTAATGGTCACCCTACGCCAGAAGACGTGTTCTTAATCATTGAGGTAGCCGAAAGTTCGGTAGAATTTGATCGAGATGTGAAGCTGCCACTCTATGCCGAAGCCGGAATTCCAGAAGTCTGGATTGTAGATCTGGAAGCAAGATTTTTGGAAGTATATCGCAACCCAACTGCCCGCACCTACTCGATAATTAAAAAATACAAGCCCAAAGAACGCATCGCTCCCCAGGCTTTCCCGGAGGTGACCGTAGATTTAGAAGACCTTTTTAGGTAAACCGAATCAGTTAAAAATATTTTATCAATCAACCTCTATCTCCCCGGGCTTTCCAGAAGTAAAGATTAACGTGGGAGATTTGTTTGGTAAGTCTAATTAAAGTTGAGAAGTTTAGCCAGGTTTATAGGTTTACTGGAGGGTAAATCCTGCGCTTCAATCACTACCTGCTTTTCATGGAGCCTTTTGAAAAATTCAATATCCTCATCGTCCACATAAACATAAGGGGCGATGGATTTTTTCCCTGCTTTATGATGCATGCCGCCCACGTTTATCTTATTAATGTGAATCCCAGCTTCCAGAAGGGCAACAACTTCCCGAGGTGATTCAACCAACAATAAAATTTTTTCTTTTTCATGGGTACTGTCCCGCAAATAACGGATCGTTTCCTCGACCGTTAAAATAGAAACCGGGTAATCATTGGCGGCTTCTTCATAAATTTTTCGTTCCAGATCATTTTTGGCAATCTCATCATGGCAGAGAATAATCCGATCAGGTTTAATTTTGGGACACCAGCTAAGCAACACCTGACCATGAATGAGGCGGTCATCAATTCTAACTAATCCAAGTGCCATATAAGTTTACTCATTTTGTATATCGAGTAATACCTCGAAAGGCATCATTAATTAAAATTTCACCCAGATTTTCAAATCGAAAGCGATCCCTTTTCATCAAAAATGAAAGAATAAGAGAGATGTTTACCCCAGAAATCAATTCCACACGATCGTGTTCGTGTACAACCCTGGCCGCAACATTCCAGCAACTCCCCCCTTTCAGGCCAACAAAAATAAAAACCCCATCCCGGGCTTCCGATGAGGTGACAAGATGGGTTAATTGTTCGTATAAACTGTCTCGCGAGCAATCATCACAACGCAGAGCATAGAGATGATCTATTTCTCCAATAATACATTTGCAGGCTTCCACCATAGCTTCAGCCAGGGGACCATGACTCAAAATTATCCCGATGATCATATCGAGTTACTCGAAATCCCGATCTAAATAATCTTGAAGGTATTTCTCTTTGGCCAGTTTTTCTTGCATTTTCTTAATAAGCCGCTCGTTAAATTCCCGGGCTGGATGATGGCCGTAAATTTTTAGTAACTGATGTAAGGCGATCACTTCGGCAATCACGGTAATATTTTTCCCGGGAAAAATCGGCAGTTTAACCACCGGAATTTCCACATCCAGAATTTTGGTGGTAAATTCATCCAGTCCGATGCGTTCATATTCTTCCGATTCATCCCATTCTTCCAGTTGTACTTCCACTTCTACTCTTTTTTGCAGACGAATGGAGCGAATGCCAAAAATGCTACGTACATCCACAATGCCCAGACCACGAATTTCCATATGATGCTGTAACATCTCATCGGCGGTGCCAATCAGTACCCCTTCTGCCTTCCGACTTATGTGCACCACATCATCAGCTACCAGGCGATGTCCCCTTTCCACCAGGTCCAAAGCAATTTCGCTTTTCCCGATACCACTTCTACCGGTAAACAACATACCAATGCCATATACATCAACCAGAGAGCCGTGAACTGTAATTTTAGGAGCGAATTTGTCATCCATATAATCGCTGAGCAAATGCATTAGACGGGTGGTTTTAAATGGTGTCTGAAAAACACTTACCCCTTTTTCTGTGGCAATTTCTAAAAATTCCGGTGGAGGTTGATTATTTTCGGTCACGATGATACAGGGGATATCAAATGAAAGTACTGTATTTAAAGTCTTTCTCCTCTGCACAACTGGTAAACTATAAAGATAGGCTGTTTCGGTGTTACCTATTACCTGTACCCGTTTGTATGTAAAAACCTCCACAAATCCTGCTAAAGCTAATCCCGGACGATTTAATTCCCCTTCCTTAATTATTCGATGAAAGCTTACTTTGTTGTTAAGTAGTTTCAACCGAAGCTTATCTTTAGTATCATGGTAAAGTTTTTTTACTGTTAAAGGTTCCATATCTTGGATATTTAAGATATTTTAAATTTATTCTCCTGTAACAGTTCTGTTAATTAATATACTGGGTTTTGTATTGGAATGATCCTTTAATTTTTCCTTGTATCGTTTCAACTGGCGTTTAAGCTTATCAACTGCAAGGTCTATACTTTTATATACATCCTCGCTTTTTTCGATGGCCACCAATCGTTGATTATAGACATCCAGATTAATTTCTGCAACCTGCAAAAGCTTTTCATAATCCAGTATTACTTCACAATTTATGATACCATCATAATATTTTTCCAGTTTCTGGACTTTTTTCTCCGCATATTCTTTTAATCGATCAGGACTTTTATAGTGCCTTGCAGTAAAACGCACTTGCATGGTGACCTCCTTGGGCTTTAGGTTATTCATAAAGTTGTTTAAGTTTCATATTAACTTTTTATTTACAACGGATACTGAAGTATTATATTGCTGGATTATTGGGGTAATGTTCACCCTGTGAATCATCCATTTATTCTCACACTAAATCAACAAATTCTTGTTTAGAAAATAGTCCTTTTAGAATCATTTTTCAGCCCTGGGGTGTGCTTGTTTATAAATTTTCTTTAAACGTTCGGCTGTTAAATGCGTGTAAACCTGCGTTGTGGACAAACTGGCGTGCCCGAGCAATTCTTTCACAGCCATTAAATCGGCTCCCTCGTCTAACAAATGTGTGGCAAATGAATGCCTGAGCATATGTGGATGCGCCTCATCACTTTGTGTGGTGTTTAGTAAAGCCCTTTTAACCATATTTTGCACCTGACGTGGTGAGATCCTCTTTCCCTTTTTTGAAATGAAAAGAGCACTCTGTGTGACGTTTAAAGAACATAAAAAATCATGACGTTGATTCAAAAATTCTTTTAAGACTTTTGTAATGGTTTTACCCATGGGAATTAATCTTTCTTTATTCCCTTTACCTGTAACTTTTATCTGGCCATTAACAAAATCCAGGTCCTGGACATTCAGGCCCACCAGTTCCCTTAAACGCATGCCCGAACTGTAAAAAAGATCGATAATGACTTTTATTTGCTTGTTCTGAAATGTGGCATCATCCAGAGAATTTAAAGCCTGCATAATGGTTTCAAAAGTTAAAAAAGAAGGTAGTTTTTTTTCCGTTTTTAAAAATGGTAAGTTAATCGCAAGATTTGAAGGGATAATTTCCATGGATGCCAGGTATTTAAAAAAGGAACGAAAACAAGCAAGCTTACGATTCACCGTTGTAGCTTTCATTCCTCCATGCACCAGGAGAGCTAAAAAAGATTGTATAGTTTTAGAGGAAACCTCTCTGGTTTGGGTTTCTTCTAAAAATTGTTCAAATTTTCGCAGGTCTGTAGCATAAGATTGTAAAGTAAACCGGGAGGCATTTTTAACAGATTCAAGATATTTTAAAAAAGAATTTATATGACGGCTAAATTCTTTAGCCGTAAGCGACGGCGTCATAAGTGTCCTTAATTTCTTCTGAAAATTCAGATTTGCAAACCGGACACACAAGATAAGTCCCTTTTGTCTGATTAGATCGTTCTTCTAAATAGGGATTATCACATTCAGGACAAACCACCTCTACGGGTTTATTCCAGGTGGCGAATTTGCATTTAGGATAATTGCTACAACCGTAAAATATTTTTCCACGTTTAGTTTTTCTTTCAACAATGGTACCGTTGCAGCCTTCTTTCGGACATTTAATCCCGGTAGAATAGGGGCGGGCATTTTTACATTCAGGATACCCGGAACAGGCAAGAAAACGTCCATAACGCCCATATTTTATGACCATTCGACGACCACATTTTTCACAAAACTCATCCAGCTCTTCTACCTCTTCAAGAGGTTGCGTATACTTGCAATCGGGATAATTGGAACAGGCCTTAAACTTGCCGTTTCTTCCCCAGCGAATGACCAGATCGCTGCCACATTTTGGGCAACTTTCTTCGGTTTCTTCCTGGACGGAATCGCGTATTTCATGGCTTCGAGCGCTGACATCTTCTAAAGCTCGCTGAAATGGTGAATAAAATTCCCGGGTCACCTGAATGAAATTTTTTTTCCCGGCTTCCACCTGGTCAAGATTTTCTTCCATGTGAGCTGTAAATCTTACGTTGAATATACTTGGGAAATTTTGAATTAAAATCTTATTCACCAGTCGCCCCAATTCGGTGGGGACTAACTGTCTCTGGGCTTTCTCCACATATTTGCGCTCCAGAATAGTACCGATGATGATGGCATAGGTACTTGGGCGTCCGATACCCAGCGAATCCAGCTCTTTTATTAAGCTGCTTTCGGTGTACCGGGGTGGCGGCTTGGTAAAATGTTGTTTGGGAATAAGCTCTAATAGTTGCAGGACGTCTCCGACCTGTAAATTTTGCGGAATTTTGGTTTCTTCTTGTTCACTCTCTTCTGAGTCTTCTTTAATTTCTTCGTAAACCTGTAAAAAGCCCCGAAATAAAACCACGCTTCCGGTAGTGCGAAAAAGGTAACGATCCCCGGCAGCGATGTCTATGGTGGTTTGTTCCAAAACGGCTGCTTCCATCTGTGATGCAACAAATCGATTCCAGATGAGTTCGTAAAGTTTATATTGTTCTTCGGTCAGGTATCGTTTTATTTTTCTCGGTTCACGCTGCATGGAGGTGGGCCGAATGGCTTCATGAGCATCCTGGGCTCCGGCCTTGACTTTAAATTTTCTGGCTGATTTAGGTAAATATTGCTGTCCATAATTCACCGCGATGTATTCCCGGACAGCCTGCAGAGCCTCATCAGCGACGCGGGTTGAGTCGGTTCGCATATAGGTAATGAGTCCCACACTACCCTCCGAACCCAATTCCACACCTTCGTACAATTGCTGCGCAATCCGCATAATTCGTTTAGCGGTGTAACCAAGTTGCCGGGAAGCGGCCTGTTGCATCGTGCTGGTGGTAAATGGCGGAGCTGGATTTCGTGTTACTTTTTTCTTACGAATATCTTTAACAACATAGGTTTGGGATTTTAAATCCTTAACAACTTTTAGAGTTTCTTTTTCACTGGATAATTTAAAATCCTTGTTGTCTATTTTAAATAATTTGGATAAAAACGGCTCAATATTGTGCCTGGTCAACCTGGCGGTAATAGACCAGTATTCTTCGGGAACAAACTTTTCAATTTCTTCTTCACGTTCGCAAATGAGACGTAATGCTACTGATTGTACTCTTCCGGCACTTAAACCCCGATAAATGGTTCGCCACAAAATGGGGCTCACCTGATAGCCTACCAGGCGATCCACAACACGGCGTGCTTTCTGTGCGGCAACTTTATTTAAATCGATTTGCGTGGGATTTTGAAGAGCCTGAGTTACAGCTTTTTCTGTGATCTCATTGAAAAGTACACGATAAATTTTATCTTTAGGCGTTTTTATTTCTTCAGCTAAATGGTAGGCAATGGCTTCGCCTTCCCGGTCCGGGTCGGTGGCAATAAAAACCTTTTCTGCTTCGGCGGCTGACTTGCGTAACTGATTTAATATTTTCCCCTTGCCACGGATGGTAATGTATTCAGGTTCGAAATCGTCATCCAGATTTACTCCCAGTCTTTGCTTGGGTAAATCCTTTATATGACCGACAGAAGAGAGTACTTCGTATCCTGCACCCAGAAATTTTTTTATGGTTTTAGTTTTTGCGTTTGATTCTACAATGACTAAGGATTTCGCCATTTAATACCTGCCCTGGTTTATTTTCACGTGGTAACTCAGTGAACGACCTGGTTATCACTGAACAGAAATAAGGAATTCTCCTGGAAATTTTCGGGACTGAAAAGCACGGCGGCGGCAATGGTTTTAATGTCTTCAATATCTACCAGACTGGTTCCCAGCATCAAGGCTCTTTCCAGAATTTGTTCGAACTGAAAATCGTTTATTATGCCCAGCTCTTTCAATTGAATCAAGTATCCATAGGCTTTTGTTGATATAATTGAACGTTCGATTTCATGTAAATGGCGAAACGAGAACGGAGATACAGGAGATTCATCAGCAAGAAGCTTTTCGGCTTCTGAATTCATACGCTCCAGAAGCCAGGAAAAAGCGGAGCTTATTTCATTTTCTGTATAACCCTGTAAAAGTAACTCATTGGAGATGGTATCGAGCTTATCAATGCTTCGATGATTCTTACGAAGCTCTTGCATGATGTAGATTAATATATCAACAACTCTTTTATTCATGACCGTCTCCTCTTAAAAGCCTCATTTTTCCAACTGAGAAAT
>CAZMEG010000184.1:0-6872 GCA_964565205.1 uncultured Cytophagia bacterium | reverse complement strand
TACTTTAAATGCAGAAATTGATCAATATGTAATCACTTATACCACATCAAGACTACGCCCTGGCAAACATCAGGTGCTGATTCAGGGTTATTTGGCATCCGGTCAATTGATTCCTACCGTACGCTGGCACTTCTTTGTTAAAGGTAGAGAAGGTGGGGCTGCAACGGAGGTTACATTAAATGGCCGGGTTTTTGCCGAGACCCGACAGGAAAATATCAGCCGAATCGGTTTTACGGCAAACAACCTGGGTGGCGATATGTCGGTTAAATACGGTGTAATTCGTACCGATGCCCACGTTTTCCTTACCTCGCGTGAAAGCAGTCGTTTTCAGCCCAGAAATCGCTACACTTTTAACGTCGAGCTCCCGCTTTTAGGCGTCACTTTTGGCGATACGTATCCTTATTTCAATGAGTTGATGCTCTGGGGAAAGCGGGTACGCGGGATTTATGGCAGACTTCATTTTGGTTTCATCAATTTTGATGTGGTGCATGGCCAGACTAATCGTAAAGTAGCCCCCGAATTCGATCCAACCACTAACGCCATAACTCGATTTGGAACGCATGAGCAAAATTTACTGGGTTTGCGTACCAGTTTTGGCAGTGGCAAGCATTTTCAACTGGGATTCAATCTGGTTAAAGTACGGGATGATGTGAATTCTTTAAATCCAGGTGAATCCAGTGAAACCCCAAAAGATAATCTTGTATTGGGATCGGATTTACTTATTGCATTGGATAATCGCAGAATTGAATTGAAAGCCAGCGCTGCCTTCAGTTTATTAACCAATGACATCACCAACGGTCCTTTGAGTAAACAAAAAATTGAAGAACAGTTTGATGTAAATCTACCCTTTGACCCGGCCGATTTTAAAGACTGGATAATCATCAATTCAAGCACCGTTCCGCTGGACCCCCGTGACCTTACTTCACTGGCCTGGCTGGTTCGCTTTCGCATGAACTATTTCAACAACATCCTGAATGTGGGGTTTAAATCCCTTGGTTCCCAGTACAATTCTCTGGGCAACACCTTTTTAAGAACCGATTTAAGGGGGTTCTTTTTTCAGGACCGTTTTCGATTATTTAAAAATCGTGTTTTTGTCAATCTGGGCTTTGAACGTTATATCGATAATTTTGACCAAAATAACCAGAGTCCGGCCACAGCCTTAAGTACATTTATATATGGCATTTCGATTTTTCCTGGTTCCCGATATCCAAGCTTAAGTGTTAATGTTCGCAATCATAATCGTGACAATGATATTGAACAACTCATCATCGAGCAAACCGTGTCCGGACAGGTGACTAAAGATTTACGTGAAGACAACACTACACGAGATATAGCCGTACAATTTAATTATGATATAAATCTCTTTCAACTGGAACACTCCATTACTATTGGGTATATTCTGTCAGATCGAACCGATCGTTTTGGCAGCACCCGTTTAACCGGGCCCAATCTTTCTGATGTAAATTCCAACATACAAACCTTTAACTTGCGCACTCGGTACAGATTCCCATTGACTACCAATTTCACCTTTGCCAGAAATGACAACAGTTTTGCTAAGGGTCTGAACAACTTTAAGTTTAATATGTATGGAATCCGATTCGAATATCAATTCTTACATCGTAAATTGCAAACCTATTTTGGAACCAATGTGACCAGCGCTTCCGGTACCACGGTATTTCTGGGTACCACCAACCAGGCCATTACCGATTACACACGTACGGCCTTTAACCTTGGATTAAGATTTGACATTTCCTCAAAACATTTTATATTAATAGATGGTCATATCATCCGCTTTAATGACAATGGTGGTACTTTTGATACCAGTACACAGAGTTTCATCAGTCGGAATCCGTCATTTACTGATAGATTGCTCAGGATTTATCTGGAATCCAGATTATAAGAAAGCTTGCAGTTCCCAAAATCAGGAGGCAGGGGAAGTAAGTATCCTCTGCCTCTTTTTTTAGTTTAAGATGAAAAATTTAAAATGACGTAATCAAGGCATGGTAATTTTTGATAAATTAAAAAAAATCTGGCAAAGCAAGTGGTTATTTGGAATAATTTTCGCTTTCATAGCAGCGGTTTTGGCCCTATTTATGTCACGACTCTCCCAATTTGAAAACTTTGAACTAAAAACTTATGATGCACGCTTTAAATTACGGGGTCCTTTGCCTACCAAACAGGACAATATTGTCATAGTGGCCATCGATGACCAGACATTTTTAGACTTAAAAATGAAATGGCCCTTCCCACGTAATCTTTATGCCAAAGCCATTTTAAATTTACTGGAGGCGGGTGCCCGATTGATCATCTTTGATATCGAATTTACCGAACCGGATGCCAATGAAATGCGAGATGTGGTACTGGCCGGGGCTATTAAACGGGCTGGTAACGTAATTTTAGCCGGTAAAATTGTAACAGAAATCAAAGGCAAAGGTGTGGTAAACGTCTATCCCCTGCGACCCCTTCCGATATTACTGGATGCCGGGGCTCAGTGGGGGTTAATCGACGTGCTGGAGGATACCGATGGCTTTATCCGACGGTATCTGTTATTTCGCCGTCATGGAGGTCAAACCTACCTCTCTTTGAGTTTGTTAACCTATTTGAATTTGCTACCACAATCCAAAAGACGCTTTCGCACCGGAACAAATGGCCAGTTTGTTATTGGCGATTTGCATATCCCCAAAAAAGAATACAATTCCATGTTAATAAATTATCGGGGCCCGGCCGGTTCCTTTCCCACTTATTCCTTCTCTTCGGTAGTGGATGATGCAGAATTGGACATTGGAGAAGAAGATACCGATATCTTTGAACTCCACAAATTGGAGGGTACTTTTCGAGACAAAATTGTCTTCATTGGTGCTGCCGCCGAGGAATTACAGGATAATAAGCTTACGCCTTTTTTTGAATACAAAGGCACCAAACGTAAGACGCCCGGTGTGGAAATGCATGCCAACGCTTTAAGCACATTGATACGGAGAGATTTTATCCGAACCCAGTCCTCGCTGACCAATTTTATCTTTATTCTTGTACTGGCTTATTTGACCATGTTTTTTACCAAATGGCTGAAACCCTTTCGAGGTATGTTTTCTGTGGTTGTGCTGGTTCTGGCCTTCATCATCTGGGCCTTTTATTCTTTCCTGCATCGACTGGTCTGGGTGGAGATCACAGGTCCCATGCTGGCGATAGTTTTGAGTTATGTGGGAAGCGTGGTACATCAAGTTTTGACCGAGCAGCGCGAAAAATTTCGCATCAAAAAGACCTGGCAACATTACATGGCGAAAAATGTGATCGATGAGATGTTAGAAACCGGTCAGGAACCCACCTTTGGTGGCGAACGACGTGAACTCACCGTGTTATTTTCAGATATTCGCAGCTTCACTACTTTTTCCGAAAAACATTCGTCCCATGAAGTGGTGCATAAACTCAATGAATACCTGACCGCCATGGTGGATATAATTTTTAAATATGAGGGCACTCTGGATAAATTTGTTGGTGATGAAATCATGGCCATTTTTGGAGCTCCGATCCCCCAAAAAGATCATGCCTTACGTGCGTGCATGACCGCTCTTGAAATGGTAGCTCGGCTTCGTGCTTTACAACGTGAATGGGTGCAAAAAAATGAAGACCTGTTCCAGATCGGCATCGGAATCAACACCGGTAAAATGATCGTGGGCAATCTGGGTTCCTCCCAGCTTTTTGATTACACCGTGATCGGGGATGAAGTTAACCTTGGTGCCCGGCTGGAAGGTACCAACAAACAATATGGAACTACCGTTATCATCAGTGAAGCTACGTACCGAAAAGTGCGCCACAGAGTCGTAGTGCGAGAATTGGACCTTGTGCGTGTGAAAGGGAAAAACCGACCGGTACGCATTTTTGAATTGCTGGGCATCGATTCCCTTCCACCCATTGAAAAGGATTTACTTGTGGAAATCTATCATAAGGGCTTGCAATTGTACAAGGCCCGAAAATTTTATCAGGCTCTCAAAGAATTCCGTCGAATACTTAAATATTTCCCCACCGACGGCCCTACCCGTGTGTACATCAAACGCTGTCTCGACTTCATCGAATTTCCGCCACCTGAGGACTGGGATGGAGTATATGAGATGCAAACCAAATAAATGGTTTGGAGCCCCCAAATTTCACAATTTAACCTGACCACTGACACCTAATTACAATAACCAGCAATAATTACGATTTACGAATTCTGAAATTTTTACACTAAATCTTGCCTTAATAATCATTCGTTTAAATCCGTCTAATCAGCGGTCCTCTGCAGTTTATTTTTTAGGATTGGGTGATTTGTTCAATTGGTTTTTTTCACGTCATGTAAATGGGTCTTTTCAATTTACACCGGACTGAAGAATTTATTTTCAGTCGCCCGGCTCTTACACAAATCTACACTTTTAACTTGATTAAATATATGCCAATAGTTATTTTAAAAATACCATGGCTACACCAGAACTCACTGAATTTTATTTTGAGCGTCTTGCCCATAAAGGGATTCCCGAACATGCCATTCGCAAATTGGGGAAAACCGGATTCCGGGTCAGTGCCATAGGATTTGGTGGCTATCGAATTCACTACAATTCCATTGAACATGCTCGAGCCTTACGCTACGCGCTACTCAATGGATTCAATCTGATTGACACCTCCAGCAATTATACCGATGGTGGTAGCGAAATGCTCATCGGAAATTTGCTCGGTGAAATGATTCAACGGAAAGAGTTGCGAAGGGATGAAGTGGTGGTGGTTTCTAAAGTCGGCTATGTGCAGGGACAAAACCTTGTACTGGCGCAGCAGAATGAGGCCATAGGCCGACCTTTTCCTGAAATGGTGAAATATATGGAAGGGTGCTGGCACTGCATTCACCCGGAATTTTTACAGGATCAATTAACTCGCTCTCTGGATCGCCTGAATCTAACGTATCTGGATGTATATTTATTGCACAATCCTGAATATTTTCTTTCCCACATGAAAAAGCAGGGAAATCATGACCTTGAATCTGTTCGAGCCGAATATTATCGTCGTATCAAGCAGGCTTTCGAATGGATGGAAGAAAAAGTGGCCGAGGGTAAAATTAAAGCCTATGGTATTTCCTCCAACACCTTCCCTTTACCGGCTAATGATTTTGAGTTTACCTCCCTGGAAAAAGTGCTTGAGGTGGCACAGTCGGTTTCCAGCACTCATTATTTTCAGATCATTCAATTTCCGTTAAATCTTTACGAAACGGGCGCCTGTTTTGAAAAAAATCAGGCTAATGGCACCAAAACTTTACTTGAATTGGCCCGGGAAAAAGAAATCGGTACGATGGTGAATCGTCCATTAAATGCTGTGGCAAATAATCATATGATTCGCCTCGCCAGTTTTCGTACAACCAGCGCACAGATAATTCAACAAAACTTCAAGCAAGAATTGGAAAAATTACGTAAACTGGAAGACGAATTTAAAAAACAGTTTTTACCAGATCTCAAAGTTGATGTGCCAAAAGAAAAGTTTGAACAGGTGTTCAGTGTAGCCCAACAACTACAAAATGCCCTTTCTGCATTTCAAAATTGGGAACACTGGGATCATGTAAAACAAAATATTATTTTCCCGCAGGTCTTTTCTTATCTGAGCTATTTAAATCAAAAACTTGAAAACAATGCCGATTGGTTTACCTGGGCGGATAAATATTCGCAGACGCTTTACAATTTTTTGGAGTCCATAACTCAGCAATATGAAAATCAAGCCCAGAGACGTTCCCAAAAATTAGAAGACCTTTTAAATCGACTGGATTCCAGCCTCAAACAATCGGAAACTCTCTCCCAGAAAGTTTTGCGAGTCTTAAAATCCATACAGGGGATAGATTGTGTTCTGCTGGGCATGCGTCGAACTCCTTATGTGGAAGATGCCCTGGAAGCTTTACGCGCCGACCCTATTAAAGATAGTGAGCAACTATTGATTAAATTTCAACAAAGTAAAGAATCCTATGATTTTGTTTAATTAAAAATTGAGCTATGTCTGAATTTCCAGATTATCGCATTGGACCGGAAGCGTTCAAATATTTTAAAATGGCTTATGAATTTCAAATGCAGGGGGAGTTTGAAAAGGCCATTTTTTATTATAAAAAATCCCTGGAGATTGAGCCTACCGCCGAAGCCTATACATTTCTGGGCTGGACTTACAGTTTTATGGGTAGACTGGAAGAGGCCATTGAACAATGTCAGAAGGCCATAGCCATTGACCCTGAGTTTGGCAATCCCTACAATGACATAGGTGCTTACCTGTTACAGATGGGTAAATTTGATGAGGCTATTCCCTGGTTGGAAAAAGCCAAAAAGGCGAAACGATATGAAAATCCTGAATTCCCTTACTGCAACCTGGGTCGAATTTACGAGCTGAAAGGTCTGTGGCCCCTGGCCGTTGAAGAATACAAAAAAGCCCTTGAAATCAGACCAGATTATGAACCTGCTCTGATTGCCCTTCGACGATTATCAGCACTTTTGAATTAATCCCGTACACGTCCCCGTTTGTGAGCTTTGTAGAATGGAAGGGAATTGCTCACCGGTTTGACCAAAAAGAAAGTTTACGCCTTTTTGTAAAATCGCCACGTAATTTTCTTAAAACATTTGCGTTACAATGTTTGCAATTTTATGGCGCCACAAATTGTAGAAAGATCATATTTGGGCGAAATCCCACACTCACATCTTTACCTTTATGCATCGGGATCGGAATAATTATTCCATTCTCGGTGTACCATGCGTACATGTTTGCCTCCGGGAAAAGACCTAGAAAACCCAAGCTTTCTCAACTTTCTGACGACTTCTTTAGCCTTGAGAGGCTTCAGTTTCGGCATAATCGATTTCTTTAATTTCCATACCCTCAATTTT
>CAZMEG010000183.1:0-6874 GCA_964565205.1 uncultured Cytophagia bacterium | reverse complement strand
TCAAATTGGGATTACCCAAAGTTGACAATTTTCTGGTTCCCACGCCTCCAAGCACCACACCATAATATTGAGTATTTAAAGGCACCGAATAAAAATGACCATAATTGAAATAGATTTTAGTGTGCTCACCGATCGGATGAGAGACACCTAAACGTGGTTGAATATTAATCCTACCTTTAGATTTTGCCTTTGGCGCATAATCAATACTATCAATTTTATCAGAAGCAAAATATGGAGACCAGGGATCGGTAAAATAATCGGCATTAGCATTCACATAATCAACACGCAAGCCAAAATTGGCGATCATGCCCTGCCATTCTAATTTATCCTGGGCATAAGCTGCCAACCGGATGGGGTTGACCGTCCATTTTTGCCAGTTGTCCGTCTGATTCCGCCCTTTTTCAATCCATCTAATATTTTCTTTTAGATTGGTATAATTTAATTCAATCCCGGCCTTTACATTATTGGATTTATTCACCTGACTTTCAATATCAAATTTCATATGCATCGTGGTTGTTTTAGAGGAATCCAGTACTGCAGGGCCACTAATCGTGCGGTACATCGCTAATTGATCCTGAACGGTACCCACATCGGAATGTCCCCACGGTGTTTCATCAATCCATTTGCCTGTTTCATATTCAAATCTTGGTGTGGTATCTCTCTCTACCCAGTAGCGATCATCATTAATATTTTGGTACTCCAATAACAGGTTATAGAACGTTTTATGTGATAAAGTATGTGTTAGTTTTAAAGAATACATTTGAGTAGTCTGAACATAAGGCGACATATCCATCGAATATTTAAAGAGTTGTTCATGTTGATCAAAATAACTTAATCCAATAAAATTTCTACTAGTACCCCATCTGTAGCCGAGCCAATCCTGCACGCCATACAAACCGGAAAGAGTGAGTTTAAGATTGTCAGCTATTCTTGAAGTTAATTTCAGCATATAGGCCGATCTCGTTCTACCCAACTTACTTTCTTTGGAAGTTTTATAATAGGGAATGACCGAAGTTGCAAACTGACGTCGACCTGAAAAGAAGAAACTTGTTTTTTTAAGTCCGGGTACAGGCCCACCAAAACTTCCTTCCACTAAATAATCAGCTGGCCCCTCAGCACCGTATTTCACTGGTCTGTGCCACCATTCCCATAGACGGCGGGCCCCCTCGGGAGTAATATCGTTAGTGGGATCATCATCTGTATTCCGTTGTTCCGCGAACTTATTCCAACCGATGAAATATTCACTCGAGTCCATGCTACCCGGGCCCGCATAGATATTCCAATCCTGCGTCCAGTATTTATCCTTGCTAAAATGTTTGTATTGGGGTGGAGATACTCTTACATCGAGATAACCAGTATATTTATCGGCACCTTCCTTAGTATTGATCTGTAACATTCCTGAACGTACGTTTCCATATTCCGCATTAAATCCGCCCGTAATAATGTCCACACTTTCAATAGCCGACAGAGGTAAATTTAATATTGGACGATTCCGACGTTCGTCCACAAGGGTTGCACCATCTACCACCATCAAAATTTGATCGCCACCACCGCCACGGATGACGATATCTTCCGGTGAAGGTCCGGCTTCAATACCTGCCTGCACACGAAGAAAATTACTAAAATCACCTATGGGAGATGTTTCTACTGCCTCTTTAGCCACCAATGTAACCTGACTTGAGGCAACATCTCGTGGAATGACTTCCCTTTCAGCGACAATGGTTATTTCTTCCCCCTGAAGGAGTTGTGATTTTAGTGAGAAATTCAGAACCGTTGTCCGACCTGCGTTCACACGCACATCTTCCATATTTACAGTTGCATATCCTACCATTTGTGCTGTTACCGTGTAATTTCCAGGTGGAATATTCAGTATAAAATAGCTACCTTCCAGGTCGGTTGATGCGCCAAGTGATGTCCCTTTGATAAAGATGTTCACTCCAGGTAATGGTTCCCCGGTTTCAGCATCTTTGACAACACCGGTAATTTTACCAGTGGTGGCGGCAAATACCGTTGAAACGATACTTGAAACAATAAGTAAAACTAATTTAAACCGCCAGCTTCTCTTACCCATTGTTAAAACCTCCAATTTAATTAATAATGAATGGATTTATCTGATAACACGCCCCGAAGCCGAACCTTTCATTAGATTCAGGACTTCTTCTTTAGTTGAATAATTAAAATCGCCCTGAATTGAATGCGCCAGGCATGAGGCAGCAACCGCAAAAGATAATTTTTCCTGTAAAGAAGGTAATGATTCTTCCGTGAGTGCAAAAATAAGACCTGCAGCAAATGAATCCCCGCCACCAACACGATCCACAATATTCTTTATCTGATAGGGTTGGTACTTTCCATCCTGAATTGGGGCAAAAGATGCAGCATCCTCTGTTTTATCATAAAGCATAGCACCCCAATTGTTATGGGTCGCCGAAATACTTTCGCGTAAAGTAATAGCCACTTTCTGAACATTTGGAAACTGTTCCACAATTTTCCGGGCTACAAACGGATACTTGTCGATTTCCAGATAGCCGGAATCAACATCGGTTTCACCAGCATTAATCTTTAAAACATCAGAGGCATCTTCTTCATTGGCAATAACCACATCAACGTAAGGAAGGATTTGTCTCATTATCTTTTCTGCCAGTTCATGCGGAGCCAAATTTTCATCCCATTGCCAGAGTTTCTTTCTGAAATTGAGATCACAGGATACAGTTAATCCCTTTTCCTTAGCTTTTTTAACGGCATAAAGTGAGGCATCTGCTGCAATTTTGGACAAGGAAGGCGTGATTCCGGTAATATGAAACCAACCAGCCCCGTCGAAAGCTTCATCCCAGTTATAAGCTTCATGAGAAGTCATCGAAACAGATGAATAGGACCGGTCGTAGATCACCTTACTTGGCCGTTGATTCGCCCCTTTTTCAACAAAATATAATCCCAATCTTCCCTTGGCCGTTTTCACGATATAATTGGTGTTTACCTTAATTCCACGCAAAGTATCCAAACAGGCTTCTGTAATATCATTATTCGGAAGCGCAGTCATAAAAACGACTTCTCTGCCTAAAATAGCTAATGATGCAGCCACGTTAGCCTCAGCACCGGCAAAAGTCATATAGAGTGGCCCGGGCAACGATTGTCGAAATTTCATGAAACCTTTGGCATCGATGCGCCCCATAATTTCACCGAATGTAACAATTTTCATCCTCTTACCCTCTTATTTTAGTTACCAGTTCAGATGCCTTCCTGGCGTTTTCTGTGATTTTAGTCCATTCTTTATTGCGGATCTGGTCTCGTTTGGCAATCCATGAACCGCCCACCGCTAAAATCAACGGGTCTTCTATGTACTGCCCAAAGTTGTCCTGATTCAATCCACCCAGCGGTAGATACTTTAGTCCTAAATGATTGTAGGGAGCTGCCATGCTTTTTAAGTAGCCTAATCCACCTGAAGGCTCTGCAGGAAAGTATTTCAAGATTTTACAACCTAACTCCATGGCTAATTCAATATCTGAAGGAGTGACAATACCAGGTGCAAATGGAATACCATATTTTTTTGCACTTTTTACAACATTAGGATTTAGTCCGGGAGAAACCGCAAAAACCGCGCCTGCTTCACTTACCTGTTTCACCTGTTCCGGGGTCAAAACCGTTCCAATTCCAATAGTCATCTCGGGCAGTTTCTTTTTGATTTCCAACATAGCGTCCATTGCTACCGGCGTGCGTAAGGTCAATTCCATAACCGAGATCCCACCATCCAGTAAGGCTTTAGCCACCGGCACCGCATCTTCCACATTATCAATAACCAGCGTTGCAATGGCACCACAATGATAAAGTTTTTCCTGAAGTTCCTGACTAAAATTCATAGTTCCCACTTTTACTCTTTAATGGTTATCCGTTTTTTAACCAGATAATCTTCCAGCGCCAGATGGGAACAATCATGTCCCACACCGCTCTCTTTAATGCCACCATGTGGCAGATAAATAGCGTATTTAACTCCATTCACCTGCACTTCACCAAACTTTAGTGCTTTACTGATTCGATTAATCCTATGAATATCTTGGGTGAACAGATAGCTGGCTAAACCGTACTCAGTTTCATTGGCCAGTCGAACCACTTCATTCTCATCTTCAAATGGAATAAGTGGAGCAATTGGGCCAAAAATTTCTTCATGATAGCAGCGCATTTCAGGAGTGCAATCAACAAGTATCGTGGGTTCGTAGAAATTTCCTTTTTTTAAATTTTCTGGTCGTTTGCCACCGTAAGCTAATTTTGCACCTTTAGCCAGTGCATCATCTACCAGTTCCTGCATGCGTTCACAGGCTTGCTTATTGATAAGCGGTGCCATGGTGGGATTATTCTCCCGCCCAAACGTCAATCGAGCTTTAGAGGCCTTATCTGTTAATACTTTGATAAATTCCTGATAGACATCTTTGTGAACAAAAATTCGATCCGGTGCCACGCAAACCTGTCCGGAATTACCGCCAAATTTAATAGCATTAATGACATCAGCAGCGGCCTCAAGGTCTGCATCCGGAAAGATAAGCATTGGTGCATTGCCACCTAATTCCATACTGGTTCTTTTGATGGAAGTACTACAACTCGCCATCAACTTTTTTCCGGTTGCCGTTGAACCAATGATGGTTGCAACTTTAGGAATAGGACTGGTTGAAAGAGTATCAGAAACTTCACTGTTTGGTCCGGTGAGAATATTGATCACTCCAGCAGGGAAGCCGATTTCGTAGCAAATTTCTCCTACCAGGTAAGCAGACAAAGGCGCACTGGCTGAGGGCTTGATAATCATAGAACATCCAGCAGCTAAAGCAGGACCTAATTTGTAACCAACATTTAACAGAGGGAAATTCCAGGCCAGGAATGCAATAGCAACTCCTGCAGGTTCTGAAACCAGATAATGCTGATGCGTACCATCCACATCAGGTATGATTTCTTCTCTGCGATGCATCATTTCCTGAGGATACCATTCCAATGAATCAACTAAAATCTGATAATCTTCTTCCGTAGCTTCATAGGTCTTCCCCATTTCAAACATAATCGCTTCACGCAATTCGGTTTCTCTGGCAACAATAGCATCCCGCAGTTTAAACATCCAATTTGCTCGTTCACGAATGGTTAAATTAGACCAGTAATCAAAACCTTTCGATGCTGCCAGCAACGCCTTCTCGGCATCTTCGGCCGTAGCCCAGGCGATTTCTGCGACTTTTTCATCTGTGCCCGGACAAATGACATCAGTCTTTCGTCCACCTTTGGCATCTAATAATTGACCATCTACATATAATTTTTTGTAACCAAAGTTCATTTTTTCCCCTCACTCTATTAAGACATAGCATATTTTCTTAAAGCATCTTCATTAATTTCAATCCCCAAGCCTGGTTTATTCGGTATTTCAATCCGCCCGTCTTTAACCTTGAAAGCAGGTGTTACCAACTCCTCTCTCAGTCCATTTTCACTGCGATCCAGTTCAAGGAAAGGTTCCGGAGCAAACATACGCCCGGGCCTGATATCCACATTACTCAGAAACTGTAAAGCAGTGGCTATGGCAATTCCGGTTCCCCAACAGTGGGGGATTACTTCTACTCCATAAGCATTTGCTAAAGAAGCGATTTTCTTTCCCTCGGTAAGTCCACCTGCTGCTCCTAAATCTGGCTGTAAAATATCTGCAGATTTATTTTTAAGAAGCGTTAAAAATCCTTCTCTGAGGAACTCACACTCACCGGTTGCAATTGGGATGGTAGTGTTTTGACGGAGTTCATAATATTTGTCATATTCCTCCGGGGACAACGGTTCTTCAAACCAAAAAACGTTAAATTGTTCGGCTTGTCGAGCCAAATGAACCGCTTCACGATAGTTGTAAGCATGATTGGCATCCATCATTAATTTTACTTCCGGCCCTATTGCTTTACGGATTGCCTCAATATTTTTTAAATCCTGTTCAACCCCCAGTCCCACTTTCATCTTCATGGCTTTAAAGCCGGTTTCCTTTAGCATTACTGCTTCCTCAACCAGAGTCCTGGTTAAATCACCGCTCTCTGTAAAATACATGGCGGATGCGTAAACAGGGACCGACTCCCGCTTTCTACCACCTAAAAGGACTGATACCGGTTGATTTAGAATTTTCCCTTTTAAATCCCAGATTGCATTATCGATAGCACTTATAGCTGAAAGCATGATGCCACGTCTGGCAAAATCGAGGGAACGACGATGCATCTCCTGCCAGATATTTTCATTTTCAAGAGGATTTTGATGTAACACGAATGGAGCAAAAAATTCGATTGCTGATTTAATGATATTTGCCGGCCCATAGCCTTCCCCCCAGCCAACAATTCCTTCATCTGTTGTTACCTTTACAATACAAATGGTTCTGGATTCATAATGCCATTGAGAAAAGAAAAATTTTTTAGATAACTTGGAACTCAAAACAATAGGTTCAATCTTTGTAATATGCATCTTATTTCTCCAAAAACTTAATCATTTTAAAGCATCTTGTATATTGTATACATTATAAAAAAACAAAAAATAATTGTACTTATTCCTTTATTTTTACTTGCTTTTTTCCATTCTTGATGACATTAAGATGTTGCTTGTACCAGTGCTCTCTTGCCGTTTCCAAATGCTTCGCCATGGCTTCGTAGCTTTCCTGTTCCTTTTGAAGTTTAATAAATTCCAAAATCTTTTGATGTTCAAAGATTGCCGCTTCAGGGGCACGGGATAGTTGAAAGTTTTCTGAAATAAATTTCTTTAACAAACTGTATATCGGTTCCATCATAATAGGGATAATTGGATTATTTGTTGAAGCAGCAAGTGTTCTGTGAAAATTGATATCATATTCCACCATAATATAACGTTGTTCTTTGGAATCTATCATTTT
>CAZMEG010000182.1:6575-6891 GCA_964565205.1 uncultured Cytophagia bacterium | reverse complement strand
GTAAATCATCCAAACGGATTTGTCAGCGAAGGGCTGGGTTCGGTGAACAATTTACCTCCCTCGTCATCGATGTACATGATGTCTTCCAGACGGATACCGAATTCTCCGTAAATGTAAATTCCCGGCTCGTTGCTAAAGGTCATGCCTGGCGCCAAAGGCAGGGTATTGCCTCGCACCAGATAGGGCCATTCGTGTCCATCCAGGCCGATGCCATGTCCCAGGCGATGGGTGAAATATTTGTAGTCGGGGCCAAAACCGGCGTCCACAATGACTTTACGGGCGGCGGCATCCACTTCCCCACAGGGCACCCCCACTC
>CAZMEG010000182.1:0-6565 GCA_964565205.1 uncultured Cytophagia bacterium | reverse complement strand
CCTTTAAAGCCGCATCTTGAGCCTTACGAACAATCTCCCAGACTCGCAATTGTTTGTCGGTGGGTTTTCCCCAGACCATGGTGCGGGTGATGTCCGAGGCATAGCCGTTAAGCCTACATCCGCCGTCCATAAGCACAATCATCCCGTCTCGCAGAGGACGTCGTTTTTTAGTTCCGTGTGGATAAGCGGAGTTTTCACCATGCAGCACAAAAGCTCCTCCCTGAATTCCTAATTTAGAAAATTCTTCACGAATGATACGGGAAGTCTCGTTTTCGGTCATGCCTTCACGAAATTTTTTCACCGCCTCAGCATATACCTGCACAGTCAATCGATTGGCCCGACGCATAATTTCCAGTTCTTTGGGCGATTTAATACTGCGACAGCCTACCGTGACGGGATCGCCACTCACCATGGTCAAAGAGGGGGCTACTTTGGCAATGCCATCCACTTCAAAAAAACGGGTGGTTTCTTCAATGCCCACGCGGCCGGTGGTAACCCCAAAATCCTTAAGAATACCTTTTACCAGACGATATGGCGACTCATGTTCCTGCCAGGTACGTACTTCAAGTTCCGGGTTAATCAATTCACGCGCCCGTTGTTCTTCAAAAGCGGGACAAACATACACGGGATTCCCTTTGCGAGGGATCACCATGGCAAATAAACGCTCACTTCGGCGCCAGTAAAATCCGGAATAATAATACAACGATGACCCTCCAGTAATTAAAAGTGCATCGATTTTATGCTGAGTCATCAATGATTGTGCTTTGTCCAGCCGAGCCTGATAATCCGAAGCATCTATGGTGGGCACATTATTCAATAGATTCTTTATCTTGGGATTGTCTTTTGGAAATAAAGGTTTTAACCGTAATCCAACCGATCCAACAAATCCCAGAGTAGTAGCTTTCAACATTTCACGACGAGTCCAACTCATTGGAGTTCTCCTCTCAGATTGGTTCAATTAATTTACTCAGGAATGGCAAAATTTTTTAAAATATAGCCTTATGAATTTGAAAATGCAAGTGGTTTTTGGATGGAATTTACCACCGGATTGATTCACATAAAATGTTACCTCGGATATTAATAAGGACCTCTACCCTAAACCATATAACCTCACTTTAACTGACCTGTTACCTGTTTGTTAAATTTATACTGGTAAATTTAATCAATCTTTTGTAAATTGTGACATGCCTAATAGTAAAATAAAAATACTGCCGGAAAATTTGAGCAATAAAATCGCTGCCGGGGAGGTGGTGGAACGCCCGGCTTCCGTGGTTAAGGAACTGGTTGAAAATGCCATTGATGCAGCAGCCACAGAAATTACGGTGGTAATTAAAGATGGAGGCAAGGCACTCATTCAGGTGGTGGACAATGGAACTGGGATGACTCAGGAAGACCTGTGTCTGGCCTTTCAACGGCATGCTACCAGCAAAATTTACCAGGAGGAGGATTTACACAGCATTCAGACCCTGGGCTTTCGGGGTGAAGCTCTGGCCAGCATTGCCTCGGTTTCAAAAGTAGAAGCCCGGTCAATTCTGCAGGGAGAGACATCCGGTTACTTATTACACATCGATGGTGGCGTCATGGGGGAACTGGAGGCCACCGGAGGGGTGCCAGGCACCTCCATTACCGTTAAGCATCTTTTTTACAATACCCCAGCACGTAGAAAATTTCTTCGCACCACCAGCACCGAATACCGTCAGATTTTAAGCGTCATGAACCGCTTTGTCCTGGCTTTCCCGGATATTGCCTTTACTCTGGTCAACGAAGGAGAATTAATTTACGAATTAAAACCCCAGGAGCACTTGGAGCGTATACGGGCCGTCCTGGGCGAACGTGTGGCAAAAAATCTGCTGGAAATAGAAAATGCTGGTCCGGTTAAAATTTTTGGCTTCGTGGGTAATCAGGATACGTTTCGGCAGTCACGTGGAGATCAGTACCTTTTCTTAAATAAGCGCTATTTTGTAAATAAAAATTTACACTATGCGGTTATTTCCGCCTACGAAAATATTTTACCGCGAGGGTATTTTCCTGTTTATATCATATTTTTACAGATCGATCCTGACTTTGTGGATGTAAACGTGCATCCGGCTAAACTGGAGGTCAAATTCGCCAACGAAGGCCTGGTGTTCAGTGCCATTCGAGGGGCCATAAAAAGAGCTTTGTCTTCATCCAGTGTTGTGCCTCACATTTTCCCGGATTCACAGCCCATGCCTTCCGTGCCCATCGTTTCATTAGAAAAACAGGAAAGCATGAACTTTCAATCAGACCCGAAATCCCCTTCCACTACAGATGAAAATTTTAATCCCCTCGAATCCAATGCAGTGGAAAAGCAAGCCCAAAACTGGCAACCACCCAGGTTAGCTCCAGGATTGAAAAAGGAACGTCCTTTTTTTGAGCGCACCAATGTGTGGCAATTACATAACAAATATATTGTCTCGCAAATCAAAACGGGTATGATCATCATCGACCAGCATGTGGCTCATGAAAGAATTTTGTATGAAAAGGCGCTGGAAAGCTTTGAAAAACGCCGACCTTCCTCCCAGCAATTACTCTTTCCCCAAATCATAGAATTATCGGCTGAGGATTACGCCACGCTTCTGGAGATGGTGCCATTTCTGGAAAACATCGGCTTTGTCATCAAAGCATTCGGCAAAAATACCGTAGTTCTGGAAGGCGTACCATCCGGAATCAAAATCAGTGATGATCAAAAGATTTTATTGAACATTCTTGATGAATACAAGCGAGGCAAACGGGATAATGTGGAAATACGTGAAAACGTAGCCAAGTCCTTTGCCTGTCATTCTGCCATCAAAGCGGGGGAACCTTTGTCTCTGGAAGCCATGAATGCACTCATCGATCAACTATTCACCACAAAAGAACCCTATTTTTGTCCTCACGGCCGTCCGGTAATCATCAGCATCCCTCTGGAGGAACTGGACCGTCGCTTCCGCCGTCATTGATCGTGAAATATTGATTCCCCTATATAACAAATAATGGGAATAATTTCTTATTTTAATTTTTTATTTAAGAAAACTATTTACAAGACGCATTTTAAAGGATTTTATTTATGAGATTTTTTAAAATTTTCACACTTTTAACTTTCCTGTTACTGCAAATATTCATACTGCCTGAAAAAAATCAGGCTCAATCTAAAAAAGCTAAAAAGGCTCTGGAAACTCTGGAAAAACTCGATTTTTCTTTTCGGGTTTTATCGGAAAAAATCAGTCCCGCTGTAGTTCAGGTGCGTAGTTTAACCTATTTACCTGGCAAAGGGATGGTACGTTCATCAAGTGAATTACTTACCCGTGAGTTTAGAACTGGCTCAGGGGTTATTTTGACCCCTGATGGTTATATTGTTACCAATGCACATGTTGTGATAGGGGCAAAGCGAATACAGGTTATTTTACCCCGGAGTAAAAAATTCCCTTATCAACCTAAATCCATTTTGAAGGCATCGGGACGTCGAGTTTTAGCCCAATTGGTTGGGCTTGATCATGAAACAGATCTGGCTTTATTGAAGATTGAAGAGCAACATCTTCCTTTCTTACGCCTAGCCGATTCAGATGAAGTTCATCAGGGACAACTGGTTTTTGCTTTCGGTAGCCCTATGGGACTGGAAAATTCCGTGAGTATGGGTGTGGTAAGTTCCACAGCCCGACAACTTCATCCGGAAGCTCCTATGATTTATATTCAAACCGATGCCCCGATCAATCCCGGCAACAGTGGTGGCCCATTGGTTAATGTACACGGAGACGTGATTGGAATCAATACCTTCATCTTCTCCCAATCGGGTGGAAGTGAAGGCCTGGGTTTTGCCGCACCAAGCAACATCGTAAAAAATGTGGTCAACCAGCTTCAAAAGACGGGTCGTGTTCGACGTGGAGAAATCGGCGTTTATGCGCAAACCATCAATCATGAATTAGCGGAGGGCTTGGGTCTGCCCCAGGACTGGGGGGTCATTTTAGGCGATGTGTTTCCTCAACGTCCAGCTCAGATGGCCGGTTTAAAAGTCGGTGATATCGTATTAACCCTGGATGGTAAGGTCATGGAAAATGGCCGCCAATTTGATGTGAATTTGTACCGCCATGCCATCGGAGATCAAGTTACCCTGGTTGTTTTACGAGGCACAGACACCCTTTCGGTAACCGTTCGGGTTATCGAACGCGAGGATGATCCGGAACGATTTGCTGACCTGGTAAGCTCCGAACACAATTTAGTACCCGAACTGGGTATTCTGGCGCTGGATATCGATGCAAAGATAGCCCAAATGATCCCTTTGAGAAAACAAAGTGGGGTGCTGGTGGCCTCACGCGCCATCGATATCCCCTATTATCAACAGGGTTTACTTCCAGGTGATATAATCTATTCATTAAATAATCATCCTGTTACGAATTTAAAAGGCTTAAGGGAGTTACTGGCAAAATTGGAGGTTTACCAACCGATGGTTTTTCAGATTCAACGACGTAATCAACTCATGTACATCAGCTTTGAGAAGCAGTAAGTAAAATCCCCCTGCTCTGGAAGATCTTCTTACAGGGCTATCCATTCTTTAAACTCACCCCTTTTAATTCATTTGATTTTATTTGTTAAATTCGAAACAGGCTTTAATTCATAATTTTTTACCAAGAAGCGCACCAAGTTCACGAACGCATGTAAAAAATAGCAATTTTTTATAAAACTTTTGAAGTTGACATTTGACAAATTAATCCGATTTTATTATTTTGATTTAACATTATAATTTTAAAGAGGCGGAGGGATCTAATTATGAAAATCCATTTCAATGGGTCACCTAATCCAACCCTGGGTGTCGAATTGGAGCTTCAAATTATTGATCCGGAGAGTAAAAATCTGGTGTCTGGTGCACAGCAAATTTTAGAAAAATCCGATGGTGACCCTCACATTAAACCGGAACTCATTCAATCCACAATTGAATTAAACACCGATGTTTGTTCAAATATTGCGGCTGTCCGAACCGATCTGACCGAGAGGATTCATCAATTAATTCAATTATGTGATGAATTGGGATATGCCTTGGCCTGTGCAGGTACTCATCCCTATGCGCAATGGACCGAACAGGATATTACACCCAAAGAACGTTATCATATGCTGGTGGACCGCTGTCAGTGGCCAGCCCGCCGCTTGATGATTTTCGGCTTACACGTGCATGTGGGGGTTCAGAGCGGAGAAAAAGCCATTGCCATTTTTAATTCCCTGACCACATTTTTGCCTCATCTGCTTGCTCTGTCAGCAAGTTCACCATTTTTCGATTCTAACGATACAGGACTGGCATCTACCCGGGTGAAAATCTTTGAAACTCTACCCACAGCCGGTTTACCTTACCGATTGTTAAACTGGGCAGAATTTCAGCGATTCATGATCACACTCATTAATGCCAAAGCTATTGAAAGCATTCGTGAGGTCTGGTGGGATATTCGGCCCCATCCGGGCTTTGGCACCGTCGAACTACGCATCTGTGATGGTTTGCCTACTCTGGATGAAGTCATTGCCCTGACGGCTTTCATTCAAGCTCTGGTAGTATGGTTAAGTGAGGAATATGATGAAGGTACATACTTGCCCATCCATCGACACTGGATTGTGCGGGAAAATAAGTGGCGGGCCGCTCGCTGGTCCACAGAAGCAAACATCATAACCGATGAAGATGGCAATTTAAAATCTCTCCAGGAAGATATTAATGATTTACTGGAAACATTGAGTCCCGTAGCTAAACGTTTAGGAAGTTATTCAGAATTAATGCGTATTCGAGATATTATGAAAATAGGACCAAGTTACAAGCGACAACGAAGAATTTATCAGGAAACGGGAGATTTTAAACAGGTCGTAGAGGCACTGGTCAGGGAATTGCGTGAAAATAAACCCGTGGTAGTTTAAAGTTTAAGGAGTATTGGGGTGATGGATGACTGGATGCTTGAAAAAGTTTTTCATTAATCCAACCACCAGCACTCCATAAATCCATTATAAAAGGGGATCAATAAAGTGTCCAAAAATAAACTCACCCATATCGATGAGCAGGGTCGGGCTCGCATGGTCGAGGTCACCGAAAAAGCCGATACGGTGCGTGAAGCCGTGGCGAAAGGATTTATAAAGATGTCGGCCGAAGTTATTAAACAGATTCGAGAGGGGAAACTAAAAAAGGGGGATCCTCTGGAAACAGCCCGGATTGCCGGTATCATGGCTGCTAAGAAAACCCATGAGCTTATTCCGCTATGCCACCCTTTACTTTTAACGCAAATTGAAATAAATCTGGAAGTTCAAAAAGATGGTGTGGCAATAGAAAGCAGAGTCGTTTCTGTAGGCAAAACCGGCGTGGAGATGGAAGCGCTCACCGCGGTGGCCGTGACGGCTCTTACAATTTATGATATGTGCAAAGCCCTGGATAAGAATATGATCATTGGCGATATTCATCTGCATATGAAACGTGGCGGACGCAGTGGCCTCTATGTGAAAGAACTCAATAATTCACTGTGAAGTAATGGAATCCTGGAAAATGGGACACTTCCCTAATACTCCAACACAATTTCAACCTTCGTTAAACAAACTTAAAGGT
>CAZMEG010000181.1:899-6941 GCA_964565205.1 uncultured Cytophagia bacterium | reverse complement strand
TAGAGGTATTTTTACTGCAAAATATGGATTTTTTTGGTGGAGATTATGGTGAGGTGTATGTGGATAGCAACGAATATGATCATGGTCCCTTCGAAGATGATGCAAAGCGATTTGCCTTTTTTTCTGCTGCCACCGTTGAGCTTTTAAAATACCTGTTCAGCGAAAATCGTAACGGGATATTGCATTGCCATGACTGGCATACCGGCAGTCTACTGGTTTTGTTAAGTTACGATAAACGTTACCTGACATTAAAGAATAAATTACACTCGATATTTACCATTCATAATCTGGATTACCAGGGAAGTCGTCCCTTTGAACTGGACGGGCAAAGACCCCTGCTTTCGTTTTCAAGCTGGTTTCCCAAATTATACAGGGAATTAAAAAAATCAAACCAGTTGACGCGTTTACGTGATCCCCGAACTCCGGAACTATGCTTTAATCCCATGCGGGCCGGAATCAATTTATCCCGGATAGTAACCACAGTCAGTCCCACTTACGCGAAAGAAATTACTCGACCCGATGATCCCACCACAAAATTTTTTGGAGGTCGTGGGTTAGAACACGATTTACGCAGACTGATGCAGGAAAAACGGCTTTATGGTATTTTGAATGGCCTGGATTATTCCAGGCATAACCCGATGGACTTAAAGCCACCTTATGATGTTCAGGTGAAAAACTGGCAAAAGAACAGGCTATCGCATAAATTGCAATTATTAAAAAAATTGCCTGAGCATCTGTTTGGCTTAAAAGCTAAAATTGGCCATCGATTTAAAAACAGTCAAAGGGTATTAGAAAAATTACACAATTATCATTCAGAAACATGGCTTAAACGACCTCTGGTTGTTTCCGTGACGCGTGCAGTTCAACAAAAAATAAGCATCCTTTTTGAATTAACTGCTGAACAGCAACCGGTTTTCCAGGAAATCTTAAAGAGAGATTTAAATTTAATAATTTTTGGTACCGGGGAAATGCAAAAGAAATTAGAACAATTGAATCAATATGATAATGCTTTGTTCGTATGTGGATTTGATCCTGATTTCGCAACTCAATTATATGCGGGTGGGGATATTTTTCTTATGCCTTCAGACTTTGAACCCTGTGGCATCAGTCAAATGATTGCCATGCGATACGGTTGTTTACCTTTAGTTCATGATATTGGAGGATTACATGATACCGTACAGGATGGCGTCACAGGATTCGTGTATTCTGGCCAGGATCGTAAACAAACGATCCAGAATTTTCTGCATACCCTTGATCGGGCCCTCTCTTGTTTTCGGCATCAACCAGAAGTCTGGCAGACTATGCAAGCACAGGCCATGCGTAAGCGTTTTGACTGGCATAATTCAGCACAAAAATATCTTAAACTATATGAGATGATTTGTAAGTAGAATTAATTTTATTGAAATTGATCATAACAATCCGTATATTACCTTCACACTAAAATGCAAACCAATATATTAAACAAGGAGGAATAAATGTTAAGTACAACTCTTGAAAAAGCCTTAAATGAGCAGATTAAAAACGAATTCTATTCGGCCTATCTTTATCTTGCCATGTCCGCCTACTGCGAAAACTTGAATTTAAACGGTTTTGCGCACTGGTTACGTTTACAAAGCAAGGAAGAGGCCTCTCATGCCTTAAAAATTTTTAATCATATAAATGATCGTGGAGGCCGGGTGATCTTGGAATCCATTGAGCAGCCACCATCAAATTTTGATTCACCCTTGAATATGTTCAAGAAGGTTCTTGAGCATGAAAAGAACGTCACTGCACAAATAAATAAGCTTTATGAACTGGCAACTAAAGAGAATGATTATCCGGCCCAGGTCATGTTACAGTGGTTTATTACTGAACAAGTAGAAGAGGAAAAATCTGCCAGTGAGATTGTTCATCAACTGGAACTGATCGGTGATCAGGCCACGGCACTTTTAATGCTGGATCGCCATCTGGCTTCTCGTTCAGAATAATCACATTAATTTCAAACAACAATACACAGCCTTGTGGGGAATGGAATTTAACCTCACAAGGTTTTCTTTTTTAATAATTAGCGGGTTAAGATATTTTGTTACATAGAGTTCATTTGAAAATAAAAAGCGTTTATAATATATTTTAAATAAAAAGGGAGTTTTTTATGCAAATATATAATGGTGGTGTGCAGGTAGCCCAGGTTTTGAAAAAAGAGGGAATTACCCATCTTTTTACCCTGTGTGGAGGCCATATTGCACCCATTTATCTGGCGGCAGCCCAGATGGGCATTCGGGTGATTGATGTGCGACATGAACAGGCAGCCGCCCATGCGGCTGATGCCTGGGCCCGTATAACCCGGCAGATTGGTGTGGCGGTAGTGACGGCAGGCCCCGGTGTAACCGATGCGGTGACCGGTGTGGCGAACGCCTATTTTGCCGATAGTCCAGTCTTGCTCATTGGCGGTAGCGCCCCGGTAGCCGAATGGGATCGAGGAGCTTTACAGGAAATGAATCAGGTGGACCTTTTTAAACCCATCACAAAATGGGCAAAAGTAGTAACCGATCCTAAGCGAATAGCGGAATACACTGCCATGGCCATTCGCATCGCCCTCTCCGGTAAACCGGGCCCAGTATATCTGGAACTCCCCATTGACATTTTAATGGAAACCATGGACCCGAAAGAGGCTATTTACTATGAGCCGTATCGAGTGGAAGCACTCTCTCAGCCGGATGCTCACTCTATCGAAGCGGCCAGCACAATTTTGCATGAATGCGAAAAGCCCGTAATTATTGGTGGTAGCAATGTTTACTGGGACCATGCTGAAGAGGCATTAGATCAATTTGTAAAAAAATTACAATCTCCAGTTTATTTGAACGGTATGGGTCGGGGTTGCATACCTTCCCATCACCCTAATTTCTTCAGTCTCTCCAGAAAAAAAGCCCTGAAAGAGGCCGATGCAGTGATCGTTGTCGGAACGCCGCTGGACTTCCGCCTTGCCTATGGAAAATTCAATCCTTCGGCAAAAGTAATTATGGTAGACAGGGATGAGTCGCAGATGGGTAAAAATAGACCTGTACATGTGGGAATCGTAGGCAATGTGAAATTGAGCCTGGAAGCACTCTCTGCAAATATCAGGCAAGGCCCGGAGCGGAAGGATTGGTTTGCCGCTTTACGACAGGAGGAAACAGAGCGTCGAGAGAGAATTAATGTACTGGCAAAATCGGATAAAAAACCGATCAATCACTATAGACTCTGTCAGGCAATTGCGGATTTCATCGATGATGAAACAATTGTTGTGGGTGATGGAGGGGATATCGTTGCCTGTGGAGCCAGAGTTATCCCGGTCAATAAACCCGGCAACTGGATGGATCCCGGCCCGTTTGGTTGTCTGGGAGTGGGGCCATCTTTTGCCATCGCTGCTAAGCTTGCACATCCTGAGAAGAAAGTGCTAATTTTGCATGGCGATGGTAGCTTTGGGCTCAATGGCATGGAATTTGATACTGCCGTGCGTCATAACATACCGATTGTCTCGGTCATTGGCAACGATGCTGGCTGGGGGCAAATTCGTAATCCACAGGTGGCCATTTTAGGAAAAGAGGCTTCGGTGGCCACCGACCTGGCCCTTACTCATTATGAAAAAATTGTGGAAGCCCTCGGTGGTTACGGTGAATTTGTAGAGGAACCGGCTCAAATCATTCCAGCCCTGGAAAGAGCTTTTGCTTCGGGTAAACCTGCGTGCGTGAATGTGGTCCTCGATCCTGATACTTTAAAAGGCGAAGTGAATGTTATGCGAGGCTTAAGTATTTAGTCGGGATAGTCTGCGTTTTCTGTAAGGAATAATGCAAGATAAATGAGTGGTGGATTAAGTAAATTAGACCTCCTGTAATAGTTTAATAAACAATTCTTTTGATACATTGCCCCCGGTGAGAAGAGCCACGATTTTCTGATTTTCGGTTTTCACTTTACCTGACATGATGGCTGCGATACCCACAGCTCCTGAAGGCTCCACGACTAACTTTGTATGCTTGAAAAGTAAAGCCACGGCCTTTTTTACCATCTCATCCGTCACCAGAACGATATCATCTACATATTTTTTCACGTAGCTAAAAGGCAGGGCTCCTGGCCGAGTTGCCACCAGTGCGTCACAAATGGTATTCACTGATGGGATGGTTTGCAGTTCGCCCTTCTTAAAAGAAAGATACATGGCATTCGAACCTTCAGGTTGCACACCGATGACCTGCACATGAGGGTTCGTTTCTTTAACAGCAGCAGCCACCCCGGCTAATAGTCCACCACTACTGATGGGAATGAGAATTACATCAGCATCGGGCAACTCTTCTAAAATTTCCAATCCGATTGTGGCATGCCCGGCAATTACCCCCTCCGACTCAAAGGTATTGATGGCAGTTATACCACGTGTCTTCTGTAATTCGTCCAGGGTTTCCCAGCGAGCTTCAAATCTATTCTCACATAGCACTACCTGAGCACCATATTTTCGAGTTTTCTCGATTTTAAATGGGGCTGTTTTTTGCATCATTACCACATAAGTTGGAATATTGAGTAGACGTCCCATAAAGGCAAAAGCACCGGCAAAGTTTCCGGAAGATGATATGGCAGCCCCTCGCTTTTTTTGTTCTTCTGTAAGATTGTTCAAAATTGTGAAAGCTGCTCTGGCTTTATAAGAACCGGTCACCTGCAGGTTTTCAGCTTTGCAATGAACCTCCGCCTTTAATTCACTGGCAAGATCATATGAATAGAGGATCGGGGTGCGAACGATTTGTGGAGGTAGTTCAGAGCGTGCTTTTTGAATTTCTTTTAATGTTAACATTAATTCAATCACCTGGTATTTTTGGATTGTAAATCTCGATATTCGTAAATTCAACATCTACCCGTGGATCTGCAAAAAGACCCAGACGACCATTCATCTTACTTTTACCGGTCCATTCCAATCTCTTAGTCCCATCCACGAATAACTTAGTTTTGCGATTCATGCATATTAAGGTAATCTCATAGCTTGGCTTACCTGAAAGCTCCTGCGACCATAATAGGGATTTCTTATAACTTTCATGTTTTTGTAATAAAATCATATTATTTTTGAAAATAGAAAATGAATAAAAGCTCTCTTCTGAAATTTTGGGTCCCTGACGGTAGTTAAAGATGATACCGGCTCGCCCTGGAATATCATTTAGAAATTTTACTTTTACCCGTAATTGGAAATTTTGTAAAGTTTCATGATAAAATATTCTTTTAAAGTTTTCTGTACTCAAAAATCTAAAGGAGTTATGGTTTAATAAATATGTCCCGGTCTTTAGAGTTGTGAAATCCCACTTTTTGAACGGCTCATCAACATTTTGTGAAAATGAGTCCAAAATTGAAATCGTATCAGCGGGAAAAGTTTTTTCGGCCCTTTTTGTTCTTCCAATATCTTTAACTCTTGACTTATTAAGCAAAGCATTTTTATGAACTGTACGCGTATTAACGCTTTCTAAATTTTTTCTTAACTCTTTTTGCTTTGCAGCCTTCCTGATATTTTCTGGAGTAATTAAAAATTTATTTCTATGTATTTTGACTGATTGACCTTTTGAAATATTGTTATCTAATTTATTTAATTTTGGAATCGCCAATGGTATTATTAACAATAACATAAAAATTACTACTGTGCCATAAGTCTGGAGTTTATTAAGAAACAGTCTCTGTAATTTTTTTGAAAAAATTGGGAGGTCACCGATTTGAAATCTGAAAAACTGTTCGTAGTTGATCAAGGGAGTTCTTTTTAAATTATTAAGCAAGACTTTTTCTGTGATAGGTTGCCAGGGATACCATCGAACTATGTGATTTATAACTTCTCGAATTCCTTCTGAATAAAAGAAAATGATTTCACCGTAATGATATTTATATAATGTTTTTGAATTTAATACCCTGATATTTTTAGATTTACCGGTAACTTTAAGGGGAGGCGGGTAACCATTAAAAACTATTAAATAGCCTGTTCTCATAAAAACAATGGCAGAATAGTTCAAAATATCCGGGCTGGCTACTCCTAAAAGTTCCTGTAATAAATTATTGGCTTCTACA
>CAZMEG010000181.1:0-889 GCA_964565205.1 uncultured Cytophagia bacterium | reverse complement strand
TGTCAATAATGTTTTTTGATGGATAGGAGTAATAAACCTGATAAATAATATCTTTAAGTAACCCAATTAATTCTTTACTTTGCTCTACACTCTTTTTCAACTCCAGAAGTACAAATAGTTGACCCTTTGGAGACAACTGATTGAGAGTAAAGGCACCCTGCTTTCTCTCCGGTATACTTATACCGGGTTCAAAATTATAGCTGGTAAATTGTAACTTGTGATTAAAAAATTTTCTAGCCATTCCTTTGGCTCATTAAAAATTATTCACCAATGATTTTCACAAGGACACGTTTTCTTCTCCTTCCATCAAATTCCCCGTAAAAGATTTGTTCCCAGGGGCCTAAATCTAACTTACCATTGGTGATGGCGACCACTACTTCACGACCCATGACCTGTCGCTTCAGATGGGCATCCGCATTGTCCTCACCGGTACGATTATGCCGATATTTTGAAACGGGTTCATGGGGGGCTAATTGCTCCAGCCAGTCATCGAAATCTTGTATGAGCCCACTTTCGTCATCGTTTATAAAAACGCTGGCAGTTATGTGCATGGCATTAACCAGACACAAACCTTCTTGAACTCCACTTTTACGAACTAATTCTTCTATTTGCGGCGTGATGTTAATATAGTCTCTACGATGAGGAGTGTTAAACCAGAGATATTCAGTTAAAGACTTCATAAAATCTCCCTCGCTTAGAGAGTTCGGAAATACTACTTGTGGGGTATAAAAAAAATGGCCGCCTCAATTTTGTTTTGTTTGTTTTAATTAGTCTCCCACGAATAGGCAGGGTAATAGAGGTGGGGTTAGAGTAATTGAGGCGGCCACGCTTTATTAATTTCTTATTTGCTCACATAATCACTTTCAGAATTGTTAATTTTGACGACCTT
>CAZMEG010000180.1:3552-6942 GCA_964565205.1 uncultured Cytophagia bacterium | reverse complement strand
CGAAAAGAACATGCCCAGATTCACCGAGCGAAGCAATTCATTGCGCGGAGGCAATGCCTCGGTAAAGACCGTCCAGTTTTCTTCATCGTTCCAGAGTTCATAAAAATGCACCGGAAATATGGAAAAGCCGGTGAGACCTATTTGGTCCGATTCATCGGGATCGGTGGCATCAAAATTGGGTTCGCCGGGGGTGGGAATCCCGTCACCTTCGCCTTCATCGGGCCCGGTGTACTGAAGATCAAAAGGCCCAACGCCATCAGCCCCCAGATCATCATTTAGCGGTTCGCCCGGATCCCATTTCCCATTATTGTTCCGATCTGTGAAGGGACGCCAGTCGTGATCATTATCAATCCCATCATCTCGACGTTCATCCACTATTCCATCTTCGTCATTATCAATCCCATCGGTGCCATTGCCAGGACTTTCTAAAAAGCCGTAACCAGCCACCCCTACCGGAGTCCAGTTTCCGGGGGTCCCACGATTATCTTCATCCCAGGCAAAAGCGATGTCTAACTTGGTATCAAACGACCCGCTATCATCGCCAGAATCATCGGTCCCTCCAACCCCCCAGTCCACATATTGCGCATAGATAGTTTTTTGGTAATCGGTGGTGCCTTCGTTGGTAATTTCGTACAGCCAGAAAATGGTGTCCTCAGCCAGCACATTGGACCATTGAAAGCCACGTGTGGCCACCTCTAATCCTGCCCCGCGACGTTCGTGATCGGTGGAATCGGGGTAAAAATCAAATTCTTCATCAGGATCGTCATCAAAGACAAAGTAAGTTTCAAGCTGAGCATTGAATACCCCTTTACCAAAAAACCCATTCCAGAAGCCAGCCCAGGAAGGGGGGCGATCGGGCCAGAAAGCAGGCCAGGTGTTTGGATCATCACTTAAAGCCGGTTTATCTTGAGCCGGGTTAAAGTAACCTGGTAAAGGAGCCCATCCCCACGGTACCAGATCCGGCGATAGATCGATAAATTCTCGATACATGGTTTCCATGGGATGTATGATATTCCCGTGAATATCCCTGGTTTCAACCTGTACGATAATGGGTACGCCGTCCACATAGGAATGCCCTGATCCTTTAGGCCACTCCCCTGAGGGTTGGTTGGGCCAATCCGCCACTTCACCATGGTTTTTAAAAAGTGTCCGTACTAAATTACCATCCATGATACCCTGGCGGGTGTTACGACGATTTCCCACATTGGGATCAGGAGTACGTTGAGCCAGAGCTTCGTGTATAGTAAACAAGTAAATAAACAAGATTAAAAATAATTTTAAATTTTGAACCTTCATAGAGATCACCCGTGCTCTAATGTTTTAAAATTTAGAAACTGACTGAAATACCACTTTCAATGCGTCTGGGAGCCGAATAGAAATCCGGTCGAATGATAAATTCTTCCAGAGAGTTGATGCCTCGGGGACGGCCAGAGCTAAATATATCCAGGGTAAAACCAGCTCTTCCAGTATCGCTATAAACTTCGAGTTCATTTCTACGGTCGGTTAAATTAAACACCCGAACAAAAAATGTATAATTGAGGCCCATAAGTTTGAAATTTTTGGTAGCATACAAATCGATATTATAAACTAATGGCTTTCGGCCCCCATTTTCAACCGATTCACGAATGTTCTGTTTGGTAGGAGTGTATGGAAAACCACTGCCAAGCTTACCTATGATGCCCAGTACAAAATTATTCGGATTACCAGCCGTAATCGTTACATTTAAACTGTGTGTGCGATCCCAATCC
This sequence comes from uncultured Cytophagia bacterium, assembly GCA_964565205.1. Classification (GTDB taxonomy): domain Bacteria; phylum Zhuqueibacterota; class Zhuqueibacteria; order Oceanimicrobiales; family CAZMEG01; genus CAZMEG01. The sequence continues at coordinate 5,194 of CAZMEG010000180.1, read as the reverse complement.
AGAGGAACCAGTTGTTTGGTAGTTTCAATGGGAGGTTCTGACTGCTGGTCCAGAAAAGCGTCGTTGGGATCGGAGGCATTTCCCCGTGCAATTTGAAAAGTATAATCTATATTCGCAGAAAAACCACCGGAAAGCCGCTTCTCGATGGCTATGGTAATCCCTTTCACATTGCCATAATCTCGATTTACATAACGAGCGAAACGATCCTGTTCCACGTTTTTCAAAACTTCGGTACCCAGCAGATTGCGAATATCCTTAGCATAGGCAGTCACATCAATGGCCAAATTATCGGTTAACTGTTGCTGTAAACCAATTTCATAGCTTACTGTTTTCTGGGGTTTCAATTCGGCATTTCCCACGGTGTTTAGCAGACTGTTGGGAGGTGGATTGGTGGCCGATTGTAGTGGGAATATTTCAAAATCGGGATTTCGATACAGAAAATCAAATACCGGAATCTGGAAAAAGTGACCATAGGAAATATGAATTACGCCACGATCACTAATAGGTAAGGCAATGCCAAATCTTGGACTCAATTGACTGCTGGTTTTTGCAGAGCGTTTGGGAGAACGAACCGGATCACGTAAATTGATCGGTACCACATAATCAGGATCGAAGTAATCAAAGCGTACTCCCAGATTTACAATCATATAATCAAATTCCATTTTATCCTGGATGAAAGCGGACACCTCAAGGGGATGCACTTTAAAGCTGTTATTGTTAAAAGAGGATGGGGGTGCTTTTCTTGTAGGACTGTCCAGCAGAACTTCAAATTCATCCAGCCACAAGCGATGTAAGCGTGCCTCAACTCCGGTTTTTACCTGATGCACATTGGTAATCTGACTGGTGATATCAAATTTACCTATGCTTGTACGAGTCTCCCTGCGATACTGCCACATTTGCTGGCCTCCAGTGTGAAAAGCATTGTTGCTGGCATCGCGAAGTCGATCACTGGGTGAATATCGAGGATCAAAAGGGTCTTTAAAAACATATTGTTCAAATTTCGTGCGAAAATGAGCTAATTTAAAAGAAGAAAAAGTGCGGTCATTGAAGGCATGGTTCCAGGTTAATGTGTGGTTAATGCTATTCTGAAAACGCCGGTAGTTACCATCGGGAACATATTTAAAAAGATGATCATACAGGCGAAATTTCTTTCTCTGGACAAGTACTTCGTAATTAATTTTATCAACAGGGGTAAGCCGTAGAGTAAACTTAGCCTGTCCAGTCCAGCGTTGTTGCGGATTCATTGGGACCGGTTCGGAATGGGCTTTGAGGCTATCGATCAAATCCTGACTGTAACGGAAAATTTTGCCGTGACTCATTACCGTCCATGAATTGGGATTGTCCCCGCTGAAGTTTGATGAATCGGAAGGCAGAAAAATTCTTTGCCCATAAATCCAGCCATCCTCTTTAAAAAACCGACTGGAAGCAAAAAATGTAAATTTATCACCAAAACCCGGTATGGGTCCACTCAAGCTGCCCTGTAAATTGTAAATAGGGTTAAAAGATTTAACATTATAAAAGGTACGGTCATGGGTACTTAAATAATCCCCTAAATAAGCCGAAATTTTACCGTGGTATTCACTGCCGCCTTCTTTAGTGATAATATTCACCACACCGGACATGGCCTGTCCGTATTCAGCAT
>CAZMEG010000180.1:0-3542 GCA_964565205.1 uncultured Cytophagia bacterium | reverse complement strand
TTCAGCATTGAACGTGCCGCTAATTACTTCCAGTTCCTGAATAGAATTATTTTCGACTTCCACTGCAAAGTCACCGGAAAAAACATCGTTCACAGTAACACCGTCAATCATATAGGCGACCTCGCCCAGTCGCCCCCCACGAAAGTGCCCATCCACAACTCCAGCTTGCAAATTGACCACATCCTGAAAACGATCCACGGGCAATTTGCTGATGACATCCGCCCCCACGGATGCCGATGTGGAAGTCAAATCCATCTCCACCAAAGGCTTTTCGGCTACAATAGTTACCGTTTGACCCAACTCCACCACTGTTTCTTCCAGTTCAAAATTTAATCGGGTAGTACGATCAATGGCAATCCGCACATTGTCATATTGAACTTCATTATAACCAATCATGCTCGCCTTAACGGAGTAAATGCCCGGTGGAATACGGAGAATGATGTAATTACCTTCGAGATCTGTGGCCGCCCCGTAGGTAGTTCCTACCACAATCACATTAACGCCCGGTAAAGGTGCCCCGGTTTTTTTATCTATAACTTTTCCGGTTATTTTGCCGGTAGTCCCTGCTTCAACGAGTTGTAAAGGAAGCAACAAAGAAAAACTTAAAATCATACAAATTAAAATACGAGATAATCTCAAGCAAATCATTGCGACCTCCGCAATATGGTCCTGAAACTCAAGAGATAGGAATTAATATAAAAGCGTTTCGATAAAAATAAGTATGAAAAAGAAAATATTTTTTATTTCAAGCCATTTCATACTTAAAAACAGGCAGGACAACGAATGTATTTTATTTAAACGTTTTGATAATATAGGAAATAATTTTTGCCTTGTCAAGGGCTAATTAACTCCTTTACTTTCTGAAGCTCTACGTTTCAACAAAAAATCCCCCTGTCCACAATTTCATGGCCAGGGGGATTCAATAAAGCCCGGGAAGGAGGTAGCACTCCCCTTTTATTTCAGCAGGGTCATCTTCTTAACAAAAGTTCGATCGCCAGTTTGTAATCGATAAACATAGACACCTGTACTCACCGGTCGACCCTGATCATCTAATCCGTTCCAGCGAACCCGATACACACCAGGTAGCTGTCTTTCGTCGATTAAGGTTCGTATTCTCTGTCCCAGTAAGTTAAAAATTTCCAGCTTTACCCGGGCTTCTTTAGCGACTTTATACTGGATCGTGGTGCTCGGATTAAACGGATTGGGGAAGTTCTGTGCCAGTTCAAATTGTTTCGGAATCTGACCCCGATCAACTGTGATTTCCGGAGATTTCACTGAAGTAACCGCAATAGGAGTTAATACAAAATCGTCCCAGTAGGAAGTTCCGGTAGCAAAACTCCAGTAACGGGCCCGTACGGATATGTATTTGGCATCAGCCGGTGGAGTCAGAGGCATAGCATATAGCGTCCAGTCGGTGGTAGAATCCGCTACCATAAATTGGAAATCTGCACTACGAATTTCCTGCCAGCCTGGTACCCCTCGATGCCAGGTCACCGTGAAACCAATCCGATATCCCGAATTCACCTGTGCCGAATCCGCACTGAAATTTACCGTTTTCACCATGGCCGAAAGGACGTAATTTTTGTCCGGTTCGATAGGCACAAAGTCTGAAATAAATACCACCTCATCGCTATCATTATCCTCTTCGCTGATCTTCAGAGCATGCTGACCGCTGAAAACCTCTTCCTCCGTAATGGTTGCCGTCACCGGTATCTCTCCACGCGTAAAATTCGCCCACCAGTAAAACCAGCCCTCCGGCGCATTGAAACTGTTGTTGAATATGTCACCTTCCCAGCCCGATGCCGATGGATCCACCTTCCGCAAAAATACATCATCCACCCACGCCGTGCCCGTCGCCTTCGATCCAAACTTGAACGTGATAATTACCGAATCCGCTCGCACCGGCAAAATGAACGGATCGCTCTTGATCTCCGTCCACGTGTCCACCGTCGCCTGAGCCTGAGGCAACGGAACCACTACATCCTGACCAAAAATCTTCGCCCCCGTCGAATCATAAAATGAAAACGCTAAAAAGATCGTCTCATCATCCGTGGCCGGATTCACATTCACATTCTCCGTCTGGACCCAACCCCCGACTTCCAATAGCAAATTCGGCGCAAAACCACCTCGCGTTATGTCCCCCTGGGCATTCGCCCCAAAACTCCGCGTCCAGTACTGATTCATGTTGTCTGAGACCCATGCCGCCTCACCATCCTGATCCGTCTTCACTATCTTCGCCGATCGCTCCGCGCTGCGTGATTTATCGGTTGCCCAGATGACTTGAGCTGAGGTGGTGCCGGTGGTTACACGATGCCAGAGATGGGGACGATCGGAGGCATCGAAAGTATTGTTGGGTAAAATGTTGGTAACTTCTGTGACTTCTGTAATGGCAAAGTTATCCCAGTAGGAAGTTCCGGTAGCAAAACTCCAGTAACGGGCCCGTACGGATATGTATTTGGCATCAGCCGGTGGAGTCAGAGGCATAGCATATAGCGTCCAGTCGGTGGTAGAATCCGCTACCATAAATTGGAAATCTGCACTACGAATTTCCTGCCAGCCTGGTACCCCTCGATGCCAGGTCACCGTGAAACCAATCCGATATCCCGAATTCACCTGTGCCGAATCCGCACTGAAATTTACCGTTTTCACCATGGCCGAAAGGACGTAATTTTTGTCCGGTTCGATAGGCACAAAGTCTGAAATAAATACCACCTCATCGCTATCATTATCCTCTTCGCTGATCTTCAGAGCATGCTGACCGCTGAAAACCTCTTCCTCCGTAATGGTTGCCGTCACCGGTATCTCTCCACGCGTAAAATTCGCCCACCAGTAAAACCAGCCCTCCGGCGCATTGAAACTGTTGTTGAATATGTCACCTTCCCAGCCCGATGCCGATGGATCCACCTTCCGCAAAAATACATCATCCACCCACGCCGTGCCCGTCGCCTTCGATCCAAACTTGAACGTGATAATTACCGAATCCGCTCGCACCGGCAAAATGAACGGATCGCTCTTGATCTCCGTCCACGTGTCCACCGTCGCCTGAGCCTGAGGCAACGGAACCACTACATCCTGACCAAAAATCTTCGCCCCCGTCGAATCATAAAATGAAAACGCTAAAAAGATCGTCTCATCATCCGTGGCCGGATTCACATTCACATTCTCCGTCTGGACCCAACCCCCGACTTCCAATAGCAAATTCGGCGCAAAACCACCTCGCGTTATGTCCCCCTGGGCATTCGCCCCAAAACTCCGCGTCCAGTACTGATTCATGTTGTCTGAGACCCATGCCGCCTCACCATCCTGATCCGTCTTCACTATCTTCGCCGATCGCTCCGGACTCCTGGCTTTATCCTTAGCCCAGATAACCTGAGCACTGGTTGTTCCGGTGGTCATCTTATGCCATAAATGGGGTCGATCTGCCAGTTCAAATCCTCCCTGGGGTAATAGCCCTGTTTGAGCCATCAAATTTGAAAAAATAAATAAAATAAACGATGGGATTAAGAAATATAGATTACGCCACTTCATCATGCTCCTCCTCT
>CAZMEG010000179.1:4257-6949 GCA_964565205.1 uncultured Cytophagia bacterium | reverse complement strand
TAGGAGACTCCCCTATGACACAAAAAAATTCAGACCCTCCGTGTAAAATCTCCTGGAATAACATAAAAGAAAACATTGTCGGTTATGATGTAAAAGTTCCTCTATTGGATGGCTCCGAAACCCGTTATATCAACTTTGATAACGCTGCAAGCACCCCCGTATTGAAACCGGTACTGGAAAAAGTGAATGAATTTATGCAATGGTACAGCAATATTCACCGGGGAACAGGTTTTAAATCCCAACTGTCCTCGTTTTTATACGATTATTCCCGCGAAGTAGTGGCGCGCTTTGTGAATGTTGACTTAGAGCAGCATACCATTATCTTCGGGAAAAACGCAACGGAAGCCATCAATAAATTAGCCCATCGCTTCCCAATTTCTCCGGATCAGGTGATTCTGGTTAGTAAAATGGAGCATCATTCCAACGATCTCCCCTGGCGGGCGCGAACTAAAGTCATTCATATCGAGATAGATGAACAGGGTCGATTACTGGAAGCGGACTTACTTAGGAGACTTGAGGAATATAAAGATCGTGTTGCATTGTTTGCTGTAACCGGTGCATCCAACGTAACAGGCTGGATAAATGATATTCATCATCTGGCTGAAATTTGCCACCGATATAGAGTGCCCATTATGGTTGATGCGGCCCAACTGGTGCCTCATCGAAAAGTAGATATGCGTCCGCAAGATGACCCGGGTCACATTGATTTTCTTGCCTTTTCTGCGCACAAAATTTATGCGCCATTTGGCACGGGTGTGCTTATCGGTGACAAACAGGTATTTGACCAGGGCGATCCCGATTATGTGGGCGGAGGTACCGTGGATATCGTTTCTCTCGATTACACCTACTGGACAGATGTACCGGAAAAAGAAGAAGCCGGTACTCCAAACACTGTTGGGGTTATTGCACTTGCCAAAGCATTAATGGTCATGGATGAATTGGGTATGGATAAGGTGGCTGAACATGAATCAAAATTAACTCGCTATGCTTTAAATAAGTTGCGACAGGTACCTGATATTTTCATTTATGGTGGGAATGATCCCAATGAAATAGAGCATCGTTTGGGTGTCATCTCTTTTAATATCAATGGACTTCCCAATGCCCTGGTTGCAGCCATTTTAAATTACGAAGGCGGTATCGGGGTAAGGAATGGTTGCTTCTGTGCGCACCCATATATTAAATGTTTGTTGCACATCACTCCAGAAGAATCCCGTAAATTAGAAGAGAATATATTACGTCATGACCGCTCGGAATTGCCTGGGGCGGTAAGAATTAGTTTTGGAATTTATAACGACGAACAGGAGATCGATGCCTGTGTGGAGTTATTGCACCGGATCGCTCGTCGAGAATGGAAAGGTCAGTATGAGGTAGATCATTACACCGGGGAATATCACATCAAGGGCGTTCAACCTCGCTTTTCTGATTATTTTAAATTGTAACTTACTTTTTCCAGGAATTCATTAATTAAAAGTTAGCGATTTAGGAACCATTTTATTCCCAAGTGGAGTTCAGTCCCTATTTTGTATGGGCATATTGAGCCGCATAATCTACTACCTGTTGCCAGACCCGTAAAACATTTTCCCCTAAAATTTTCTTGATGTCGTTTTCACTATAACCACGTTTTAGCAAATGGTAAATTAATTTTGGGTAATCAGCCACCGATTTCAAATCCGTAGGAAGAGAGTCCCCTACCCCATCAAAATCGGAACCGAGACCCACGTAATCTACCCCCACCAGTTTCACCACGTGATCAATATGATTGACCACATCTTCAATGGTGGCATAAGGATAGGGATGCTCTTTTTTGTAATTATCCAGAGCCTCTTTCAGTCGAGGATCATCATCATCGGTTATGCTATGTTTAGTAATAAACTGGGTACGAAATTTACGAAAAGCATCACTGTATTTGTTAGCTTTTTCGGTCAAAAAAGCCGAACCAAAGTTGATCTGAATGACCCCGCCCTTTTTTGCCAGAGCTTTGATCATATCATCACTGGCGTTACGTTCCCAGCCCGGAGTAAAATATCGGCAACTGGAGTGAGAACAAATGGGTGGTACTTTGGAGTATCGCAAAACCTGATAGAAAGTGGAATCAGAAACATGAGAAATATCTACTAAAATGCCGAGTCGGTTCATCTCGTCAATTACTTTGTAACCAAAGGGACTCAAACCATTCCAGCCTTTATCAGGATCATATGAAGAATCACAAATCTGATTCTTTTTAGAATGAGTCAAAGTAATATAACGAATCCCTTTTTTGAAAAAATACTCTACATTTTTGATATCATTTTCAATGGCCGCACCGTTTTCCATACCATAGGGTAAAGAGATGAGTCCTTTTTTAAAATTCCTTCTGACATCATCAGGGGTGAAAGCTCTGGCAAATTTATCCGGATTAGCCGCAATGACACTATCCATCATGGCGATTAACTTCTCAGCATGTTTTTTGGCTGCACCCGGAGTTTTCTGATAACTGGCTGGAATATATATGGACATAAACGCCACATTCAGGCCACCGCTTTTTGCCCTTGGGTAGTCAAAATCTCCTTTTTCAGTACTTTTGGAAATATCCTCCATATGATGTAACAGTCGATAAGGCACATCAATATGGCCATCAAGAATAATGCTTTCTTTTGCTAACTTCAAGGCCTTTTTATATAATTGTGCATCATATCCTTCGGGAACCTGAGCC
>CAZMEG010000179.1:1455-4247 GCA_964565205.1 uncultured Cytophagia bacterium | reverse complement strand
AAAGAACTGAAATAAAACAAAAATACAAAAACGAAAATTATGTTCGAATTAAGCATCTTTCTCGCTCCTTTTTGATTCCTGTAATTCACAAACTTTAAGGATGCCCATATAAAACCCAAACCGTTAGTTATGGCAATAAAGTAAATTCATAAATTAATCAAGGATTATAAATTTCCAGCTAAAACCAATGTTTTCTTTGCAGAAAAGACAACTCCGTTTTGGGCGTTCAAAGCTTCTAAATACACGATATAAATTCCTATGCGTGCTTTTTGTTTCCGAAAATCGTTACCGTCCCAGATAACCGAGTAATTTGAACCCGTTGGTTGATTATTTAATAAAAAATTAATAAGGCGTCCGTGCACATCATAAATTTTTAAATTGACTGAGGCTGTTGTGACCGGCAAATTAAAACTTATGACAACAAAATCATCCCGGCCATCCCCGTCAGGAGAGAATGGATTGGGCTGAACAGACAGTACTGTGCTTGTGGGAACCAAACGGGTAAAAATGCTATTCTGCCGTCCCGGCGTACCCCCTTCTGGTGCTACCGAGGAGCTCCAGTTACTGCTATCATTGGAAGCAAACTCTGGATTTATACGCTCAAGTGAAATACCATTGCCACCGCCCCAGTTTTTGGAATAATCAACTCGATCGATCCTGTTTCCGGTGAAATCATATAAAATTACACTGTCAAAATCATTATTTAATGAAGGGAAATCATCGAAAATCATAAAACTTTCTGCAGGTGGGCTAAAGATCTTTAGAAAAGAACTATCCGCGGCAAAAACTGCATAAGAAGCGGGGGGAATCACAAAATTTTTCTCCACTACTATTGGATTTCGTTCATTTCTATCTGAAATCGACCAATCTTTCAAATTTATAATCTCTGAAGTCTTATTAAATATTTCAACCCATTCCGAAGTTCCGGTAAGAGGTGCATACATGATCTCATTGACAACCACGTCTGAAGTAAAATACCCGGCTTTTAATTCCCGAAAGGCCAAATTGTTGGTTGTATCCTGGTCAAAAGCATAGTCAAGATTAATTAAAATCGGATGCACCCCTGCCGGTACTTCCGTCCAATCCCATTGCACCTGAAGAGAATCTCCCGGTAAAATAGGTTCTGTAATTGAAATAGCGGGTAAAATTTGTTCATTCGGTTGACCAATAAAATCATTATTCGTGTCATCAAAAATTAAAGCCTGAAAATTCATAGAAGGCTTTGTCCCCTGGTTTAAAATATTGACAAATATCGTTACCGATTCCCCTTTACGGATATTTTCTGGCAAAAATCGAATGCCATGTTGAAATACTGCCAGATCCTGTTCAACCGGCGCAACGCTATTGGGTGCCCCTGGTGTACCAAAAAGACTTTTGCTATCAGCCCAATTATCTGGTGAGTTAGGACCGGCCAGATCAATCTTTTCATCTGAAAAGCCAGGTTGATTCCCCAGAGAATAAGTGTATTGTGAAACTACTTCATTTTCTGCATTGATTAAAAATACCGTCTCGGCACTGGAATTAGAAAAACCACGGCTACCAAAAGTTTTATTATCTATGGTGAGAATCAAAGCCTCTGGGGGAATTAATGAATCATAAGTGGTGGAATTTCCAAAGTAGGAGGCATCCAGAATAACAGCAAATTGTCCTGGATTTAAAATCAACCCCTGATTGTACCCAACAATAAAATCATTACCTGAACCATCACTAATTTGCCAGCCACTCAGATCTACAGATTCCCTGGAGGATAAATTTACAATTTCGACAAATTCATCATGCGCGTCGCTACCCAGTGCATCGAACATGATTTCAGATAATACTACCTGGGCGGCAGTATTTTTAAAATATAAAATCTGAACAAGCAAAACAAAAATATAAAAACAAGCTTTCTTTTTCATTTTCTTACAGCAATAAAAAGAAAAAGCGCCCTCAAATAAATCCTGTGTGGCGCTTAAACAATTGTAAAATCATGGAATAAAATGTCAGGGCTTAGTCTAATATAAATTTTAACGGGTCGGTTTCTTTGCCTTCCTGGATAACTTCATAATGCAAGTGAGGACCGGTACTGCGCCCTGTATCCCCCACTAACCCAATGGGTGTCCATCGATCTACTTTTTGACCTGCTCTAACCAGTATTTTCGAAAGATGACCATATCTTGTTTTTATGCCATAACCGTGATTGATGATAACCTGTTTACCATACCCTCGCCCTGGCTTATAATGGGTAACCACCTTTTCAACTACACCGGCGGCCGTAGCAAAAACTTCTGTTCCACGCTCAGCTGCAATATCAATTCCATCATGATGTCGAATTTTTTCGGTAAAGGGATCCAGGCGGTAACCAAATTTATCACGAATTACTCCACCAATTAAAGGACGAATGGAAGGAGTATGCTTAATTTTATCCTTCTTTTTGTGTAAAGTATGTTTAATTAAATCTCTACTTTCCATAGTCAATTCAATTCTTCTTTCCAATTGATCCAGTAAATCCTCATAAGAAAGAGAGACATTTTGTTCAGAAAATTCATCAGAAAAATAGGCCATACTATAACTTGCGTTCATAATTCCACCCCCGGTACCTACATTCCGGGTGTCCTCGTCTAATTGAGGAAGATCAGCAATAACCCGTAATTCATTGTCTATCTTCTCTAATTGCCCTATCTGGGATTCAATATAATCAATCTTCTGCCGCATTCTGGACAATTCATCATTTAATTGATTATTTATATTATTTAAAGTAACAATTTTAATGTTGTGGTAAAAATCTGTAAATAAAAAGAGGACAAGTCCAG
>CAZMEG010000179.1:0-1445 GCA_964565205.1 uncultured Cytophagia bacterium | reverse complement strand
ATTATACAAGCAATTATTTTCCCCCGTGTTAGCTCTAATTCCTTTACATTAGATTCATCCAGAGAATAATAAATCAGCTTAATTTTTGTATCCCTCATTGTCTCCTTCCTTCTTAGAATTAAGGGGTCACCGCCTTAAAAATTTTATAAAAACAGACGTCCATTTCCGATAGGGCACACATAAAACTTAGGATAAAATCCCGTTTCCTCTAAAGGTAGGCTAAATCCAGTAGTTGCTAACCGCACAAAATATAATAAATTAAAAACAGTTTGTCAAGTAAAAATTTAAAGCTAAATAAAATATTTTAAAAATAATTAAATAAATTATTGCGAACTCATTTAATTTATCCCAAATACATTCGCAATAATTTGCTTCTTGAGGCATGTTGAAGTCTTCGGATAGCTTTCTCTTTTATTTGTCGTACTCGTTCACGAGTTAATTTGAAACGCTCACCAATTTCTTCAAGCGTTAAAGGATGCTCCATACCCAGCCCAAAATAAAGTTTTACAATTTCGGCCTCACGGTCGGTTAGATGTTTTAACGCATTTTCTACTTCAATTTTCAGGGATTCTCGTATCAGCACATAGTCTGGCGAAGGAGTCTGATCATTTTCTAATATATCCAGCAATCGATTATCCGCCTCATCACTAAAGGGGGCATCTAAAGATATGTGTTTACCTGAATTTAATAAAGCTTCAGAAACTTCAATGGCGGTCATCTCCAGTTCTTCTGCAATCTCTGATTCGGAGGGTTCTCTTTCGAACTCCTGCTCCAGGGTACTCAATGTCTTACCAATTCGATTTAGGGCACCAACTCGATTTAAAGGCAAGCGTACTATGCGGGATTGTTCGGCTAAAGCCTGTAAAATGGATTGACGTATCCACCAAACGGCATAAGAGATAAACTTAAATCCACGAGTCACAGCAAAACGGTAGGCAGCTTTAATCAAGCCAAGGTTACCCTCATTTATTAAATCTTCCAGTGCAAGTCCCTGATTCTGATATTGCTTAGCTACACTTACGACAAATCTTAAATTAGCCTTGGTAAGTTTTTCTAAAGCTTCCTGATCCCCCTGCTGAACCTGCTTGGCAAGCTCAATCTCTTCTTCTTGAGTCAAAAGTGGTACTTCACTGATTTCTTGAAGATATCTCTCTAATGAATTTTCTTTTCGGCTATTGTTCGGCGACTTTTTAGCCACTTTTGCCTCCTTTTAAATTAAAATGGAAAATCAATTTCAACCGAGATTTTCATCCTTAATCGATTTGGTATTTTATATATTTACGATTATTAGAGAGATATGCAAAAAATTCATACCTAAAAACCACAACGACTCGAAAGGAAATTGATGGGTTAAATACGTAGATTTAAAAAACGGGAAAAATATAAACATTTTTTATTTACTTGTCAATAATTTAATTTTTTAATTAAAGAAAAAATTATTACTT
>CAZMEG010000178.1:0-6952 GCA_964565205.1 uncultured Cytophagia bacterium | reverse complement strand
CATTAGCCATAGGTGGTTTACCTAAAGATATTTTGTGTTCAATTTGCAACAATTTATCTGAAATTTACTTAAATCTTTGCAAATACGAAATGGCCATAGATTATGCACAAAAGGCTTTGTATTTGTCACCTCATCAAACTACCTCCAATTTACTACTGTATCAAATTTATCACCATTTAAATGATCGACCTTCACAAATTCAGGCCCTGGAAAAAGTTGTTCAAAAACATAAGGATTCTCAGCGCCTGAACCGAGTATCCATTGAAAGTTATGTAGATATTTATAAAATTTATTCAACTCTGGCACATTTATATATTCAAGAGAAAAACTGGATCAAAGCTAAATTTTATTTTGAACAAATTATTCAAAAACGTCCTAACCATGCAGATTCCTGTGATCTGGCTAATCTTGAAAAACTTGCGATTATTAATATCAAACTAAAAAACTTTGTACAGGCGGCCCAGCAGTATGAGAAGTTGCTGAAATATTTTCCTAAAAATAAGGCCATTCGTAGACGTCTGGCTGCTCTTTATCACAAAATAGGTAAAAGAGAAAAAGCCCACCATATTTTATTTTTTTCAAAGTAAAAAACTTTTCCATTAATCCAACGATCCAGTACTCCATTAATCCTTTATCCCTCGCTCATCTACTTGATTGGGTTAAGCCAACATTATCACACCGATAATTATTAAAATAAATTCATAAACTATTCAGGATAAAGTTTTTAGCGAAGATTGAGCAAGTAGGGTGGGGAGTAGTCGATAATTAGAACAGACGCGCTCAAAAGTCACCGGTGACAAATTGGGTATATAATAACCAAACGATCAAACCAAAAAAGGAGAATACTTATGGGTGCTTTTGGTGATCTCAACAGAATAGGTAGTAATATTCAAGCTTTGCAAGCTTTAAATGCCTTACAGAGTATTAATGCACGTCTGGGTGTACATCAGTTAAGACTTGCGACAGGGAAACGAATTAATTCTGCGGAAGACGATGCGGCTGGATTTGTAATTGGTCGTACATTGCAAGCGCGTGGAAAAGGTCTGGCCACGGCCCTAAATAATGTAGGTGACGCCAAATCCATGTTGTCAATAGCAGAAGGGGGTTTAAACAATATTCTGGACATTCTCGAAACCATGAAGGAAAAAGTCACTCAGGCAGCCAGTGATACGCTGGGAACGTCTGAGCGAAATGCCATCGAGGATGAATTGGACGCCCTTGCTGCTGAAATTGATGACATAGTCGATGAAACGACATTTAACGGGACAAAATTATTAGATAATGTGGATAAAACCATCCAGACCGGAGCTGAGACTACGGATACTTTAGTTATTCAAGTGACCACGCAAAGTCATACGGCAGGCGCTTTAACTGTTGATGATGCTAATATCAATGTAACTACAGCGGCTAATGCATCTACATCCCTGAGTAAGATTAACACGGCTATTACCACAGTTAAAACCAGTATTGCTAATATCGGTTCTTATCAAACCCGTTTGAGTACCAAAGAATCGACATTATCAACAGCCATCACGAATACCGAAGCCTCACGAAGCCGTATTATGGATGCGGATTTTGCCAAGGAACAACTGGAGCTATTAAAATTGCAGATTCTACAACAGACGGCTACGGCTTCACTAACTCAGGCTAATGCTGCACCACAGAATATATTGAGCCTATTTAGATAAATTTTAATTAAAAAATAAAATGGAGGTTTTACTATGGCCTTCGGAGATCTTAATCGAATCGGTGCCAATATCCAGGCATTACAGGCATTAAATGCTCTTCAAGAAATCAATTCACAACTGGGGGTACATCAGCTCAGACTGGCAACCGGTAAACGAATCAATTCAGCGGAAGACGACGCGGCTGGATTCGTAATTGGCCGTACTCTCCAGGCACGGAATAAGGGATTGGCCACCGCATTAAATAACGTCGGGGATGCTAAATCCATGCTGGCTATTGCAGAAGGTGGTTTAAACAATATTCTGGATATACTCGAAACGATGAAAGAAAAAGTAACCCAGGCTGCAAGTGATACCCTGGGGACTTCGGAACGGAATGCTATTGAGGATGAGCTGGATGCCCTTGGCAATGAAATCGACGACATTGTTGATGAAACCACCTTTAACGGCATTACTCTTTTAAGCGGTGTACAGAAGACCATTCAAACCGGTGCTGAAACTACCGATACGCTATTTGTAACCATTACCTCTTCAAACCATAATTCATCTTCATTGGGAGTTGCCGATGCCAGTATTCAGGTAGACACGGCTGCTAATGCATCCACCTCCTTAAGTCGAATTAATTCTGCAATTACCACAGTGAAAAACAGCATAGCGAACATCGGTTCTTATCAGACACGACTAACCATCAAAGAATCAACATTATCCACCGCTATCACCAATACCGAGGCTTCACGAAGCCGTATCATGGATGCGGATTTTGCTAAAGAGCAACTGGAATTGCTAAAACTACAAATTTTACAACAAACAGCCACGGCATCCCTGACGCAGGCAAACGCTGCGCCACAAATTGTCCTTTCTCTATTTCGATAACAATGGGGTTACCAGAGATGGGGTGCCCTTCACTCAGGGCCCCCTTTTATTTTTTATCATTTCAATTAACCTTCACCGGTAAATCTTTAGTCAAATAAAAAATTGCCGATAGAAAAATGAACCGAATATAAATGATTATGGCAGATCTAATTATTGAGGGTATCCAGTCCTCTTACTTGAAAAATGATTTTGGCCTTATTTTTTACTCTTTAGTTAAAACTCATAAACCCGGGCTGGTTGTTGAATTGGGTACTTACATGGGGTACAGTGCACTTTATATGGCTAAAGCATTAATAGAAAATGCACCCGACCATCTAACTTCGGAATTACACTTAATTGATTTATGGGATCGATATCCTTACCGCCATTGTTCTTTGCAGACAACCAGGGAATATTTTATCAAAAACGGCTTTCTTTCTCATCCAGAAATTAAAATATGTTTTAAAAACCAAGACGCTTTTGAGGCATTTCAACACTATTCTGAAAACAGCATCGATATTCTACATATTGATATTTCAAATGATGGTGAAAAACTAAAAAGATGTATTAAAAAGTGGCATACCAAACTCAAGCTCAATGGCTTACTACTTTTTGAGGGCGGTTCTCGAGAACGGGATACCTATGCCTGGATGGTACAATATAAAAAAGTCCCCATTGAGCATTTCAAAAATTCCACCTGGTTTACCAAACATTATGAGTTTGTGACCTTAATTCCTTTTCCATCCCTAACCATAGCCAGGAGAATAAAATGATTCCCCTACATAAAGTTTTCATGCCGGAGAATATTGATGAGGTGTTAATTCCTCTTAAAAAAGTATTACAGAGTGGATGGATTGGCGAAGGTCCCAAGGTACTGGAATTTGAAAAAAAAATAGGGGAATATATTGGTAATTCAAGGGTAACGGCCTTAAATTCCTGCACATCAGCGCTTCATTTAGCCCTGCGACTCTGTGGCGTTGGTATCGGGGATGAGGTCATCACCACCGCAATGACCTGCATGGCCACCAACGAACCGATCGTATTAACCGGTGCTACCCCTGTCTGGGCAGATATCAATCCTCATACAGGTAATATTGATCCTGAAAGTATAAGGAAAAAAATCAGCATACGTACTAAAGCGATTGTTTTGGTGCACTGGGGTGGATATCCGTGTGATATTTATGAGATAAATCAAATTGCCCGTGAATACGGTCTGAAAGTCATAGAGGATTGCGCTCATGCACTGGGTTCTTCTTACCATGGCAAACTCATCGGAAATTTTTCTGATTTTTGTTGTTTCTCTTTTCAGGCCATCAAACACATCACTACCGGGGATGGAGGGTGTCTGATTTGTAAGAATAATCGAGATTATCAGCGAGCTCGATCTTTAAAATGGTTCGGAATAGATCGGGAGAAGAGGCAAATTAACGCTCGTGGCATCGCCGAGTGGGATATAATAGAGGCGGGCTACAAATTCCATATGAACGACATAGCTGCAACTATTGGCCTGGCTCAATTTCCATATTTACCTCAAATTTTGGCTAAACGACGTGAAAATGCTGCTTATTATCGGAAACATTTGCAAGATCTCACCAGGGTTCAGCTATTAGAGGAAACATCTGATCGCCAGTCATCTTACTGGCTATTCACCATAAAAGTGGACGATCAAGTACGATTTATCGATTATATGTATCGAAACGGTATCCAGACCTCGATTGTCCATGAACGAAATGATCGGCATTCCATTTTTTCTAATTATAATAATCAGGATTTGATCGGGCTGGATGAATTTTCACGAAAAATGGTCTGTATTCCTGTGGGGCCCTGGGTAGGAGAAAAAGAACGCAATTACATTGTTGAGATGATTCGCAAGGAAGCCTGGTAGTCCATGAGATTTAATATTATCATACTATCACCGCAACAAGATCCCAACTACAAACATAACCTTTGTTTTCTGGAAGTGGCAGATGTTTTAAAATTTAGCCTGGAAGATCTGGGGCATGATGTGTTACTGAACTCTAATTTAATTAAAGATGGATTTAATATTATTCTGGGATACCATTTTTTAGATGGTAAAAAACTCCCACCAGGATATCGATTTATTATCTATCAATTAGAGGAATTAGGAGCTGAAGGTGGGTGGCCACCACATATTATCGAAACTTTGAGGTCAGACTGTTTCGTCTGGGATTTCTGTGAACAGAATATTGAATATCTGGCTGAAAGAGGAATCCAGGCTTATCTTAAACCCATCGGTTTTCATCCTAAAATGGAACGTATTCCCCATCAAGATAATAAAGATATCGACATTTTATTTTATGGCTCAATTAACCATCGCAGACGAAAAATTTTACACCATTTACAAAAAAGATTTAATACTCACATTTTGTTTGGATTATATGGAAAACAACGAGACGAATGGATTGGCCGCTCTAAAATTGTGGTCTCGATTTACTATTATGAGAAAAAGCAATTCGATTATGTTCGACTTTTTTATCTAATGAACAACAAGGTCTTTACTATCATTGAAGATACTCCCCACAGAAAATATGAAGATTTTTTAGTTTATGCTCAATATGATGAAATCGTTGATACCTGTGCTTATTATCTAGAAAATGAGCCATTAAGAAAGGCTATTGCTGAAAAAACTTATCTTCAATTCTCTAACTATCCAGAGACTGAATTTCTAAGTGACGTACTACGCAAAATGAAAATATGATAATATTGCATGGAACCAGGCGCCTCCATTGTAATCGTTACCTATAATTCAGAATCGACTATTGAAGATTGTATAAAAAGTGTTCTTGCTACTCTGCGACTCCAGGATGAAGTTATCATTATTGATAATGCTTCAACGGACAGAACCCTGCCTTTAATTAAAAATTTAATCCAACCAAATGATCAAATTAAAATTCTTCCACAAGAGGAAAATTTAGGATTTTCCAGAGGGTGCAATTTAGGCATAGCGAATTCCACTAAAGAATTCATCATTTTATTGAATCCTGATACCGAGGTCTTTGGGGACTGGATAGAAAGGTTGATGTCACATTTTTATTTATATCCTTCTACTGGCGCCGTAGGACCTTTAACAAACTACGCAATTAGAAGTCAACTCATTATAACCTATTTCCCTGAATATTATGATTATATACACCGTGTATATGACTTATTGGATACCCTTGCTCAAAGATATTCACGGCGTAGCATACCTGCTAAGCTGCTCACTGGTTTTTGCCTTATGTTACAACGCAGGACATTGGATCAAATAGGCTGGTTGGATGAATCAATTTATCTCGGTGATGATGATCTGGAACTGGCCTGGAGATTAAGGGAAAATGGTTATTATTTACGCTTAGCTCTGGATGTGTTTATCAACCATGTGGGTCATGTCAGTTTTCAGAGTTTAGGAAAAAAGGAGGAAAAAAGCGTTATTCAAGAAGGTTCAAACGTTTTACTTGAAAAAATGAAAAGTTATTATCATCCAGATAAAATTCCCCATCCCTTAGATTATTTCGGTATCGACTGGTGGAAACCATCTATTTTAGAGTATGAGCCCTGGGAAAAATATTTTGCACCTAATCATACCCGGAAATATTTTAATGAACAGATTCAAGGGATAAAAACCCTGGTAAAAAAGCATGCATTTCAAGAAGCTATAGAAATGATTAACAGGTTACTCAAAATTCATGTTAACAATTTTATGCTCTGGTATATACTGGGTTCAATTTATTTACATCTCCATGATTTTAAAAATGCAGAGTTTGCCCTTAAAAATGCCTGGGCTCTTGAATTTTCCTCCCAACGAGCCGAAAAAAAATTAAAGCTTCTTTATTCAAAATGGAGGAGGAATGACTTTGCAAAAATCATGGAAATATAGATGAAAATTGTCCAATTGTATTCCGGTCAGAACCTGAAAACCGGTGATTATATTTATCGTATCCAACAACCTGCACAAGGTCTATCAAATTTAGGGGTAACTATTCTAAACGTTGATTTGTTAGCTTTACCTTCGCCTCGGGTTCTTGAGCAAGTGCCTTTTTTAATTCTCCATCATTTAGCCGATCCGGACATTTTATCAATTGTTAACCTGCGTAAAAAAAAGGGGTTACCGACATTTTATGAATTGGCCGATAATTTTTACGATTCGCAAAGGATAAAATACCATAGCAAAGTCCGCTATGATTACAATGTGATTATTGAAGAATTTGTGCGGCGCTGTGACGCCATACAAACAACGAACCCTCAATTAAGTCAAATTTTTCAAAATTTGAACGCAAATATTTTTGTATTTCCCAATTTAGTTCAAATTATTTCCAAAAAATTTCCTGCCAAAAAATCTTCTAAATCTGAAAATGTTGTAATAGGCTGGGGTGGATCTTTACGACATTATGAAGATATGGCTTATTTTGCTCCTG